>NZ_KN360932.1:0-7831 GCF_000784355.1 Methanolacinia paynteri
GCCTTTCTGCTCGTGCCTGAAGGAGTACGTGGAGAGTTCGTACATCTTCATCGGGAGGGTGTTGGGGGATATATGCATGTCGTGCATTATCGAGAACATCCCGAAGCATGCGGCGAACCTGAGCATCATGCTTCGGGATGTTCTCGATAATGCACGACAGACATCGGGATGACGAAAGAGGAGATGGCCGAGGCAACACTCGAAACGCTAAGGAGAAACGACCACAGGGATGCATACATCAGGCTGGTCGTAACGAGAGGTGTCGGAGATCTCGGACTGGACCCCCTAAAATGCTCGAAACCAACAGTATTCATAATATCAGCCCCCTGGGGAGCGATGTACGGCGATCTTTATGAAAAGGGCCTGAAAGCAATAACGGTATCAATCAGGAGAAACGCAGCCGAGGCCCTCCCGCCTAATGTAAAGAGCCTGAACTATCTCAACAATATCATGGCAAAGATCGAGGCGAACTACAAAGGCGGAGACGAAGCCATATTCTTCGACACAAACGGCTACGTCGCCGAAGGTTCGGGAGACAATATATTCGTCGTAAAGAACGGCACAATATTTACTCCTCCGACCATGAACAACCTCAGGGGAATTACGAGGATGGTCCTCCTTGAGATTGCCGAAGAGCTTGGAATCCCTGTAAAGGAGCAGAACCTCGGGTTCTTCGACCTCTACACCGCGGATGAGGTTCTTGTAACCGGAACCGCCGCCGAGGTCGCACCGGTAACACTCATCGACGGAAGGAAGATCGGAACAGGGAAACCTGGTCCGGTTATAAAACAGATGACAGCCGCCTTCAGTTCAAAGACTTCATCGGAAGGAACTGAAATATTCAAATAATTTTTTTGGACAGAAATTTAGGCCTTGTCAATTCTTTCCATTATCGATCTCTGCATATATTCCGTAATTGGAAATTCTGAAGAAAATATGCCCTCGAGGGAAGAGCCTCTTCTGACAACCATCACATCCTCCCGGAAGTCAGCAAATACGGCAAAGATGATCCTTGCCGAATGATCGCTGTAGAGCTTTTCATTCAGAAGGCTGCTTCTGATTAATGAATCGCCCTTATGAATTTTTAATCCTCTATATGAATATTCAGCAGGATTATCAACAACAATATGAAGATCTAATTTCCTGTCTGAGCATTTTATCTCCGCAATAAATTTTTTTAAAAAAGCAGGATCGATACAAAGGATAAGAACCGAATCCCTGGCACGCCTCAGGATTGAATTCACCTGGTTCTCGATTGCAGATTCACTCTGAACAGTGTAGCCCGGAACCTTTGCAGGACGTGCCTTCTTTTCGATCTCCTCGAGCATCTGGACAACCTCTTCGATTGAATGGAGAGTATCTTTTTTTATCTTCTCAAATGTCCGTGCAATATCAAGGGCATGATAGCGAGTGGGACTCCCGTTTATAATTCCTATGTACCCTTTTTTTGTGAGATCGGAGAGTATCTCATATACACGTCCGCGTGGTATTCCCGTGAGTTCGTGAATATCCCTTGCGCTGCCCACCTGGAGCATAACGAGAACCGTATAAATTTTCGATTCATATTCGGTCATCCCCCAGGATTTCAGTCTTTCAACAATTCTTTGATCCAGTTCAAATGATCCGCTATCCGCCGGGAGATCTGTCATTCTGAAAATTATCTTGTTATTAACAGGGATATCTTTTTTCATCTGCTCCTCCTTCCAGGAGCACCACATATATGACACCTGATTTGAAAAGTTTAGCCGAAACCGAATTAAAGAGCTTTTTAGCCAGGCTCGTTAATGAAGACCGGAGTTCTTACAGCAATGAACACGACAAAAACTTTCAAAAACAAAATAACATACAATACAACAGGCAGGGACAAATTAAAGCTCACATTTCTTATCCTTTCATCAATGATGACGATGATGGGCGGAGCGGCCGTCGCACCATCTCTCCCGGGGATCAGCGCCTATTTTTCAGGATATCCCGAGAGTGTAATTGCACTGATAATAACGCTTCCTTCTCTTGCAATAGTCCTTTCTGGATGGTTTATCGGGATGATATGCGACCGCGTGGGAAAAGTCAGACCCCTGATGATATCCCTCGCATTCTTTGCGCTATTCGGATCTTCAGGTGCATATCTCAGTTCGCTGGAGATGATACTTGTCGGAAGGGCTCTGCTTGGCATTGCGATTGCCGGTATAATGACTACCACGATTGCACTGGTATCAGACTACTATTCAGGCCCTGAAAGGATCAGGGTTATAGGATACCAATCGGCAGCAATGGGTATCGGAGCAATTGTTCTTGAGACTTCAGGGGGACTTCTTGCATCGTTCGGCTGGAGAGAGACTTTCCTGATCTATCTTATTGCACTGTTATTTATTCCCGGAGTTCTCCTTACGATGAAAGAGCCGAAAAGGGAAGACAATACTTCCATAAGTCAGGATTTCAACGAATCAAAGGTCGAAAAAAAGGGATTGTCGTTTACTCAGTTGGCCCTCATATACATATCGGTCTTTGGCGTGATGCTCATGTTCTATACGCTGCCGACAAAGCTTCCTTACCTTTTGCAGGCTGCCGGGATCTCCTCAACTGTTGTCAGCGGCGCACTTCTTGGGATTCCCGGCTTTATTTCGGCTTTCAGCGCCCTTTCCTGTAGCAGGCTCTATTATTATTTTAAGCGAAATACGATAATGGCAACAGGATTCCTGCTTATCGCACTAGGTTTTTTGATCATAGGAACTGTTTCAGGCTTTATTTTTTTAATACTTGGATTAGTGCTTGTCGGAACAGGCCAGGGGCTTTTGCTGCCGACGCTTGTCGGATGGCTGAGTGAGATCGCCCCAGCCAAAAGATATGGGACATTGTACGGGATTTATTCGGTGTTCTTCTACCTTGGACAGTTCGTATCCGGATTCGTATCACAGCCTATTATCGATATAAGCGGGACATACCAGATGGTGTTCACCCTCGGAGGACTGTATAGTATAATAATGACTGCAGTTTTTGTATTCCTGATATTCGGTAAGAAAGTACATGCAAAAAACAAACATGAATCTGATAAAAGTACATGAGATCTGAAGATATTTTATCCCGGATATCTTTTCAATAACCTGTTCAATCAGTTTTTCCGACGAAATCGGGAACCTCTTTTGCCAGATGAAGCCTTTTAATCAGCATAAAGCCTGAAAGGCACACCAGACCTACGGCGAAATTTATTATTCCTATGCTGAGAATGAGATCATCTCCTCCGACAGAGACCAGAACCATTCCCGCACTCCCAAATAAAAGTCCGGAGCAGTTGATAAGAGATGATGCCGAGCCCGTGTACTCCTTCTGCTGCTGTAGCATAAGAAACGTACCCGAAGGCCTTACACAACTTCCGATCATTGACGCAGGGAAAAGTGCGAGTGTGAATGCAACAGGCCCGAGATCGCCGAACAGACAGATCATTATTCCACTCACGGCCATTATGGCAAAGCAGGAGACAATGATCGTATTCCGCCTGATATATCTGGAGAGACGTAGATAGAGGAAAGGCCCGGAGATCATTCCGATCGCGATTACCGCAAAATAAAAGCTGTACCATTGTTCCGAGAGCCCAAACTGGTTTACAAATATATATGATGAATCTGTAATGAATGCGAGCGATGCCGTGCTCACAAGCGAAAAAACGATAAGCAAAGAGGTGAATCCCGGGTTCTTCAGGACGGTTCCCAGCCTTCCGAAGGATCTCACCATTGTACCTGTATATCGGCTGGTAAGAGGCTCTTCAAGGAGAATTCCTCCCGCCAGAGAGACAATTCCAATCAGGCCGAGCATCCAGAACAGGCCCTGCCATGATGTATATGGAAGCATGAAAGCACCAAGTACAGGTGCAACTGCGGGCGATATGACGACCATCGACTGGACTATCGCGAGTACAGATTCCTGCTTTCTGCCGGCATAGAGATCCTTGACCATGGCTGTCGCAACCGCTGATGCGGCGCTTCCGCCGGCTGCCTGAAGGGCACGGAAGAGGATCAGGTGCCAGATGTCCCATGAAAATGCACATCCGGCGCTTGCGGCGATATAGATTGCAAGTCCTGTGAGCAGGATCGGTTTTCTCCCGTATTTGTCGCTCAGCGGCCCCCAGAATAGCATTCCCGCACTGAATACGATGAAGAAAAGTATCAGGGTAAGGTTGACGAGCATTACCGGAACCCCGAAATAGTCAACCATCCCGGGAAGTGCAGGGAGGTAGAGATCTGTTGAGAGCGGAACGAATGCAGATAGGAGAACAATCAGGCCGATTGTGCCCTTCTCCCCGAGATACTTCTGGGAGATCCGTGTTTCATTCTCTTCCTGAAGTTCCTGTTTCATCCTCTGCGTCCCATGTCTGCTTGTCCTGTCAGGTTTGTTATAAATACGATATACAATTATCTAAAGAATCATTTATTGAAGATTGGTTCAATTCAGGCAATTTCATCAGGCCGATTCCAAAACGTATATAACATAATCCGCCTTACATATTAAGGCAACAATTCTTGCGCTGATATAGTGTAGGGGCCAATCATGCCGGCCTTTCACGCCGGCGACTGGGGTTCAAATCCCCATATCAGCACTTAAAGTAAAGTTCAAATCCTTCAGGAACATATTCCCCTATGGTGACGACTATGGGGGGTCATGTACCTACTCTTCAAAATAGTGATTTCCACAGTATTAAAACTAATTATGCGATTCACTCACTGGATCGGAGCCTTAAAATCGAACAGATTTCAGAGCGCGACAATTTTCTAATCAAGGAATTTGCCGGTGAGATTATGGCATACCATAACATCAGCAAGGTCCGTGTAAATAAGATTGTTTTCCATCTTGTCGGATGGCGGCGATTTATTGGCCCATTCGCTGAGAACTCAACGGGGGATCTTTTATGCGGAATAAACAGGCTACACGAGGCTAGAAATTCGCGAGGAACACTTTACAAGCAGAATACTATTAGAGATTTCGTTACTATACTCAAGCAATTTTACGGATGGCTTATAGAAAACGGGCATTCAGACATTCCTGAAGAGAAGGTCAGAAAGATACGGGTTCCGTCTAAAGACCGGATGACAAAGACGGCCGCCGATATGCTCTCTCCTGAAGAGATAGAGATGATTATCGGGGCGGCAGGGTCAATCCGGGATAAGGCGCTCATCATGACATTATATGAGGGCGGGCTTCGGGTTGGTGAGATTGGATCACTTACCTGGGGAGCTCTTGTCTTCGATGAACACGGGGTCGTGGCAAATGTAAATTTCAAGACGAATAAGCCACGATATATCCGGCTTGTGATGGCCCGCGAGCCCCTGATTCGGTGGCGGGCGATGTATCCGTTTCAGGCAGCGGATGATAATCTTGTTTTTTTAAACAGGTCGAATAGGCCGATGACATATGCAGCGGTCCGGGCGCTTCTGATGAAGACGGCCGGGCGGGCCGGTGTGACACGGCATGTAACACCGCACACCTTCAGGCATTCCCGGATCACCCACATGATCCAGGAGGGATATCCGGAATCGGTTATCAAGCTGATTATGTGGGGGTCGGTAGAGGCATCGGAGTGGGCGACATATGCACATCTGACGGGGTGCGACATCGACCGGGCCGTTTTGGAGAAGAACGGTGTTGCAACGAATGAAGAGACCTGGAAGGGGGTCGAAGGGGAGAAGTGCCCGTATTGCGGAATTCTGAATCCGCCGGCGGCCCGATATTGCTATCAGTGCGGCCGGCCGCTTGTGGTCGAGGATACTGTCAGCGAGTTGAAGAAGCTTCTGACGAGTAACCCGGCAGTGGTTCAGGTTCTTCTTGAGACGATTAATGGATCACAATCGTAACCGGCCCGCCGTGGACCGTTCGCGTCTTCGGATGCTTTGGGGTTCACCGTGGTCCTTGTCTCTTCTTTTTTCAGGTTGCTAACGCCCGACGGCTACGCCGCCCGGCTTCTAATTTTCTCGGTCGACGCTTATCAGCGCAGCTGCACACGGCTTTTTCGCTCCTCTCTTCGGGTAGTGGTGGGGATAGGCAGTATCAGGGAGAGAGGGATTGATACATAATTCCAAGACGGGTGACGAGAACTGCCAGAATGAAGTAGCCAAGAATGATATGAAACATTACGATTAGCATTGCCAATTCGTTAAGGTTCCTCGTAGCAATATCAGTAATACTGAAGACGATCATGTTCGACTGGATAAGAGCCGTTAGGGGAGTGGTAGTCGTCATATTGAAGATATTTTCAGTCACTCCAAATTGTTCATTTAAAGGAGGTAGAACAAAATAATATATAAGGCAAAAAAGAATATTGATGCCGAAGAATGTTCCAATAATCCTTTTTGTATTGGTACCGTAATCGGATAGCCACCAGAATAGGCGAAGCACATATTTCTGATATCGATGTTCTTTATACCACAATTTCCAGTAGAGTTCTCGGATATTTCTTTCTAAATGAGTCCGTATGGGAGGTGAAATACGCATTGCTCCAAGTGCTACTCCTGCAAACCTAGTTCTATTATCTATTTGACATTTTATTTCAGAATTTTTTATGTCATATAGACTCGTTACTTCGTTAACTATTGCAGCTATAAAATCTGCGCCACGTAAATCAGTTTGATCTAATATTGCATCCTTCAAATTTGCCGCAGATAAATTTGCACCTCGTAAGTCAGCCAAGGAAAAATCACAACCTTCCAAATCCGCCTCTGCGAGGTTAACTCCCTCTAAATATGCCTCTCTGAAGTTTGCTCCTTTCAAATGTGCGCCATATCGATTTTCCTTACGATATTCCTTATGCCACTCATTCCACTCAGTAAAATCTCGTTTTTGAGAACATTTCATCAAAAAATCATAATGATCCTTATTGAATCGCCGTAAAGTATCATCAGTCATACCAGATAGTCGAATTGTGACATGAAAAAAATATGCAAAAATAGGTAATAAAAATTGAAATTATCGGGATTTGATTGAATATTGTAATTTACACTTTTTAGAAAACCTATTAATTTTTAAAAAGAGTTAGCATGCCAGTGCTGGATTGCTGAGACACATTTTTTTTAAATAACGAGTTCGCCGGACTGGATCTTTTTGATCGTGCTTTCCTTGATGCGCCAGGTCTGCCCGATCTTGATGGCAGGCAGACGGCCTTCGTTGATATATTTACGAAGCTCCCGCGGCTTGGTTCCCAGGTATTCGGCGGCCTCCTCCAGCGGGTACATCTTCTCGATCTCTCCCATACCTACCAGTTTGTCATGTAGGTATATTTAGGTTGTTTTTATATTTACTTAAATATACTTATAAATACTTATGAAAACTTACATATGCTTACACACCCTGAATATTATTGGGAGAGTGATGAAACTCCCGGGAAAAAAGCGATGATTTCAAAAATTGCCCGAACGGATCTGTTCGACAATCGCAGGATCGGCGGGGTCTCAAAATCGAAGAGCGGACTGGCGGTAAATATCCGACGTGACGACCGGATGTTCACGGCGAAATGGGCCGACCTCGTGCGAGTGGTTGAGGAAGGCGGAAAAGCGGTAATATCCGAGGTGGAATAAGATGTTTGGTGACGACTTAACCACCCCGAACGCTCACGAAGAGCACGGAATATTCAACTTGTCAGCATATCAGAGTTGCGTTATTATCAATTATCCGTATGAAAAAGACCCGGCCTGCGTAATAATCCCCCGGAGGGATGACTGATGCAGCCGGTGATAGATCACAACGGCGGATGCAGGAAGTTAGCAGAACCCGACAGGACCAGGGCGGCGCCCGGGTGTCCCGATTGCGGAGAGATTTTTATCTTCAGTTCGCCGGACGGGGCAGAGGG
>NZ_KN360932.1:7917-18102 GCF_000784355.1 Methanolacinia paynteri
TAAGAACGGCTAAACTTATTGAATGGCATAACTGGCTCGAATCTCTGGATGATGCGACCCTGAAGAGACAAAGAGACGCACTGCAGGCACTGGACCCGATGATTATTAAAGAGTTCGAAGGCGTGGATCTCGTCATGGATATGATTGAAGCGGAGATCGCCTATCGGAAGATGTGTTGAGGACCTCAGTGTAAAACGATGATCCGGGTTCGGCCCTCTCTTGCCCGGGTTGTTCGGTGGTGCTCAACCAAGAAGGAGCTATCCGGATTGAAGAGTCTGCGGAGGAAGCGAAAGAGAGTGACGACTATAATATGCTTCCTGATAAGCTGAAAAAGGATCTTGGAATTGCTTGATTTTTGTTGGAGCTTCAGATATTTTTTAATTATCATATACCCTTTACATTCGGTCATGTTTTATCTTAGATGAGTAAAAATACTAATTGAGGGCAGTCAGTGACAACCGCTGAAATTCTTGAAAAAATGACTGATGCAGGGAAATTTGAAAGGTTGGTTACTTCAATTTTAAGAAAACAAAATTCTGAATATGCACAAATTATATTATCTGGACAAAATTCAGAAGGGAAAACGATAAAAGCACCATGTGACGGAATTTGCTTAGTATCGGGTTCAAGCCCCCCTAAATATATAATGGCTGAACATACAATAACATCGAGCGATGGTTTGGAAAATAAGTGGTTGTTTGATCAAACTGAGCATACAAGAAATAAAAGCACTCCTGATGGAGATGTCATAAAAGCAATTCGGGAAGCAAAAGAAAGACGTAATTTATACCCAAATGCAGAATTTTTACTCATCCTAACAACAAATAGAATGTTGTCTTTTGGAACAAAGGGCGATCCTCTTTACTATAAGGTTACAGATAAATGTAGTGAATTTGGTATAGAGTGCGACGTCTGGGAACTTTCCAGGATAACATACTATTTAGATTATAATCGCGATGGGCAATATTTAAGAAAAAAGTTCTTAGGTATCGAAGCAGAATTACTTTCTGAAGAGCTATTAAAAGATATTTGCTATGAGAATCTTGGCCTCTATAAAGATGAATCCTTTATCAGTAATGGCTCTTTACAGATCAGAAAATTAGATTCTCTTGTGAGTGATGAAATTAATAATTCATCACATGTCCTTCATTTTTTAATCGGCGAATCTGGTTATGGAAAAAGCACGATCTCATATAAATTATTAAAAAATTATTTAGATGGTGGTAAATATGGTCTTTGGATTCCTGCTTCTTATTTTGAAGAGTTAGAATCTCTTGATTCTATTATTGGAAAAATTCTGAAAAAGTTTAATCCTTGTATTGAGCCAAATTCCAGTGAAGAATTATGGGATTTTGTAGAGAAAACAGGGAAATTATTAATTATTGTTGACGATGTCAATAAAGAAAACGATTCTGAAAGAATAATTCATAAGATAATATCATTAGTCTCTAAATATGATCCAAAAAATGATAAAGGAAAGGTTATAAATTCACCTTTTTTGATCTTATGCCCAATTTGGCCTAAAATTTGGACATCCATTTCTACAGAGATCAAAAACAAATCACATATAAACATAATTGAAATCGATAAATATACTCTTGATGAAGCTGGAAGCATAATAATTGATGGTTATAATCGAGCCGGATATCAAATTACAGAAATTGATTCAAACCAATTGGCAATAAAACTTGGTTGTGATCCATTTCTTATCAATTCTTACTTAGAAACATTGAAAACTGTTAATCCATCACAAATTGCGAAAAACGCAGATAATGTAATAGATCAATTTATTGAATCAAAAATTGAGAAATGTTCTAAAAAATCGCCAAATTCTTATTCCCCTCAAGAATATGAGCAACTGCTTGAACAGATTTCTTACAATATGTTAGAGAAGAAAAAATTTCTTCCATCATTTAATGAAATTAAGGATTGGTTACAAGGAAATTCTGAAGATGTAAAGATATTTCGTGAATTAGTTAAAGATAAATCGTTATGCTGTCTTGACGATCAAGGAAAGCTCATTTTCCGCCATGACAGAATAAGATTTCATTTATTGACACGTTCAATTTTGCATGTTATTAAAGATAGTTCAAATAGAAAGGATGTACTTTCTGATCCATATTATGCGGAAATAATAGGGCAGTCCCTATTATTAAATGAGCAAGAAGTCAGCTTATTAAAGGAAATTCAAGAATGTAATATCTTAGCTCTTTTTGAAGCTTTTAAGCAGTTTGGAGATCCCGAGACTGATTATCAAAACACTATTTTGGATTTAATCTTTGAATCTATTGATAAAATATCCGAAAATCAAACTCAAAACGATTCACTTCTTAACGAAATCTGTTGGCAACTTGTATATACCGATTCGAAGTGCGTAGGCAAAATTTCAGAAAAATTATCGAAATCTCTTTTAATCCAATTGGCTAGAATTAGAAATGGCAATGTTAAAAGCGGGATAGATTTCTGTAAAGATCCGGATTTCATCGGTCTGAGAAATCCATTCTGGGAAAAAATATTTGAGCATGCAAAAGCAAAGCATTTGAAACAAATTCAGAATGACCTAAAAATAATATTGGAATCCTCTAAAATAACAGATGAAGAAAGATATGGTGCCTTAAATTTTGCAGGCTCAATGCAACTTCCAGATATTCAAAACGAAATCTCAACCTGTTGGATAAATACAAAAGATAAAAAAACGGTTCTACCTGCGGCAATTTGGGCCGGCATAAACTGTTGTAAAAAAGATACCTCGAAAACATTAGATCCCATCTTTAAATATTGGTCTAGTATGCCGCATGAAGGTGAACCTGGTCTTCTTTCGGAATTAGAGGATCTATCTGATGAAATTAGGCTCTCCTTGCAGAATCGTAGGCATCTACCTAAAAGTATGATTGAATATTTAATTTCACAAGCACAAGAACACGATTCTTTAAAATGGGCCATTGAAAATATTTTATATGTCGTTGATGATCCAGACGCAATTCAATTCGTTATCAAGAAATCAGTTGATTATTTCAGTATCCATTCCATAATAGATGTGTGGGATTATAAAAACCAGACATATGGAAAAAAATTATCACAAAATACGTTAGATCGATTGGAGTTTATTTGGGAAGATAATGGAGAAAATGAAAAAATTAGGAAAAATGCTTTTTCTTTATGGAAAACCGCTGCTGAATCAAGTATTTTAACTAAACTCCAGGATATTCCTGCAGAATCTCCTGTTTTTAAGGATGCCATCACATTAAGGATTCGGTTGGAAGATTACTCTGCATTACCGGATTATGTGAAATTGATTTCTGAAAACCCACGATATTTATTTGTCGCACATAACTTATGGTGCGAAGATGTTAAAGCTGCAGTTGAAATCTATCTTGATTCCCTGAAAGAAAACCTCCCAGATGATTTTACCGGGGGATTCGAAGAGGTGCACTATATTCTATCAAGCTTACTGATGTCTATCCCAATTGAGGCCGCGGATGAATTATTATTGAAATATTGGGATACGCTAAAATTCAGTCCATTGTTTATTCAAACTGCTTTGTACGTTGGGTCTCCAAAATCACTTGAGCTTGCTGAAAATGCAATAAATGAATGCCCTCGCGAAATTGATGTTTTTAGACTTGTCTCGCATAGATTATGGATAAATGATCAAGGGCGACAAAGATATCCTACACTTGATAGATTGAATAATTTACTCCCATATTTAGATCGTTTTTCGGAGAGTGAATTATCATCACTTGCTTCAATCTGTGAAAGTTGTGGTTTTAGTAAATGGGGTAACGCTCATCTTACTAAATATCTTTCTGAAGAGTATAACAAGAGATATCATCCTTCTGATGATGAGATAATAGATTTTCTAAAAAATACTGCTAAAGAAAAACATGGATTGTCTCATATACAATGGTTTTGGTTAAATAAATTTGAAAATAGAGCGGTGTCAAAAGATCGATTATCTAATATCATTAATCAAATGTTAGAGACCGATCAATCTTTAGAAACATTCCAAATTGCAGCAATTTATTTAAAAATGAAAGGCAGTCGTAAAGATTTAAAAATTCTTGAGAAATACGAGATTAAAGGTTCAAAAAAAGAAATATCAGACCTTAAAAACGATGTCAAATTTCAGGTATACAGACGCACACTAGAATGATTGTTCTCTCCTTAAATAGATATTAGAAAACGCCCGAATGCCTCTCCTGAATAACCGCCCAAGCAGCCGTGCGAATCCGCTCCTCAAATCTTTTCGTCGCTCCCCTGCACGGCACTGTAAACCTCCTCTTGCAAACGCGGGTCTCCGTCAAACAGGTAAGCCGGTCGCTCTGATGAGCGACAGCCATACTCCGTTTGCCGTTTTACCCCCGCATTCAGTCGGTCGCGGTTGAGCACCGGCTGAGGTAGATCTAAATGACTACAAAAATGAACAGAAACGGGGCGGCTACCCCGCAAAAGATTGCCGCCCGCATAGCTCTCGTCGAGCTAAGTATCGAATTCGACCAGAAAACATATCAGCTTTTCGCTGACCTGCCCGCAGAGGTGGACTAAATGTCCCGACTGAGCGATGCCATTCCTCTGCATGCACTTGAAGACATTGCACTCCTCGATGAGCGTGCAATCGAGCTTGAACGAAGGGCAAACTTGATGCTCTACGAGGCCGAAGACCTCCGCCGGCGGGGAGAGTACATCCGTGAACACTATCGCGACGAGGTCGAAAAGCACGGATACGATGAATGTGTCCGCCGGGCCCAGACTGATGACAACTGCTACACTGCCAGGGCAAGGGGTGTTTGCTGATGGCAAACGTCTACGAGATGGTCCGGGAGAGGATCATCTCCTCTCTTTCCTCCGGAACGATCCCCTGGCATCAGTCGTGGAAGAACCTGTCGCCGTGCAACCTCCTGACAGGAAGGCCCTACCGGGGCATCAACCGTCTCCTGCTCTCCGGTCACGAATGGTGGGGGACGTACCGGCAGATCAAGCAGCTCGGGGGGTATGTCCGAAAAGGCGAGAAGGCATCCGGACTTGTTGTCTTCTGGTCCTTCGAAGAGGCAAGGCCGATTGTGAACGACCAGGGCGACGAGGTCCTTGTGATGTCGCAGCGGGAAAAGCCGCTTGTCAGGTATTACTGGGTCTTCAACCTCTCGCAGTGCGAAGGGATCGAGAAGGAGGAGGTCGGCGAGGTCCGGGCGATCACGTCCTGCGATGAAGTGATCGAAAGGAACTCTCCGAAAGTAACCCAGGGGCCGCCGGCCTATCTTCCGGCTGCGGATATCATCCACATGCCCGATATGGAGCGGTTCGAATCTCCGGAAGAATATTACTCGACCTACTTCCATGAACTGACTCACTGGACCGGGCATGAATCCCGCCTGAAGCGCCCGGGAATAACCGGGCCGATCAAGTTCGGGAGCGAGCGGTATTCCCGCGAGGAGCTGACGGCGGAGATGGGTTCTGCTTTCCTGTGTGCGATGACCGGGATCGATATGCCCGTCATCGACAACCAGGCGGCCTATGTCGCGGGATGGCTCCGGCACATCCGGAACGGCACGGCCGTCGATGTCATCCGGGCCGCGGGAGATGCGCAGAGGGCGGCCGACTTCCTCACCGGGGGCGGGGAGGAATGAATTCTCTTTTTTTTTGTGTACCGGCCGGGATTGCTCGCTCTCGCACTAACTCTTCGAGTAAGTGCTTCGCATGAAACAAGTTCATGCTCAATGCCGGAACCCATTCGGATTCCAGCGAGCTTCGCAACACCGGCCTTGTTTTTCTCCGGTTGAGCTGGTTCGTATCACGCCCGCAGGGTCCTCGACTTTTCGTCTCGGCCCCTGCCGGCTGTGTGTGGTGTGTCCCCGCTTCGCGAAATTCTTCGAATATCGCTTGCGGCTGAATAGCAATAATTTGAAGGAAACAATTTTTGTTTATTGGGAAATCATGTATCCAATATAAATCACAATGCTTATCTGTCCTGATTGGTTATCCATCATCTATCCGGGTGTTATGCATATGCCTGGAACTACCAGTGGGGGTGAAATACATTGTGAATGTGCAGAAAAACAATCCTGACGTTTTTGTAAGTTACTTGAGCCGTGACTGTGAACAAGTGCTCGGAGATCGATGCATTTTTTCAGAGGCTAAAAGGCATTATCTGGAATCAATGGATGGTCATCTCTTCCAATTTCGATGAGATTCAGTAGCGAGGCTGATTGAGGTGATACTTGATGTATAAGCAAAATATTGAAAGAAAAATCCAAGAATTAAATGAAGAACTCTTTCGCCTGTATGATGAAGGTCAATATAACAAAGCTGTGGAGATTGCCATACAGGTTGTAAAACTATCTGGAGAATGTTATGGCAAGGATCATCCCTACTACGCGACCAGCCTGAACAACCTTGCTGGGCTGTATTATTCTATGGGTAACTACTTTGCTGCTGAACCTCTTTTCCGCCAGGAAATTGAGATCACACGGAAAACCCTGGGTGAAGAGCACCCTGATTACGCGACCAGTTTAAACAACCTTGCTACGTTGTATTGTTCGTTGAGGAATTACTCAGCTGCTGAACTTCTCTATCGTCAAGAAATGGATATCTGGCGGAGAGTTCTTGGTGAGGAGCATCCTATCTTCCTTGCCTGCCTGAATAAACTTGCATCGCTGTATAAATCGATGGGAAACTACGCGGCAACCGAATCTATCTATCGCCAAGAAATGGATATCTGGCGGAGGGTTCTTAGTGAAGAGCATCCTATCTACCTTGCTTGCCTGAACAATCTCGCATCGCTGTATTATTCGATGGGAAACTACTCGGCTGCCGAGCCCCTCTACCACCAAGCGATGGAGATCAGACGGAAGACACTGGGCGAAGAGCATTCCGACTACGCGACCAGCCTGAACAACCTCGCAGCGCTGTATAAATCGATGGGGGACTATTCGGCTGCCGAGCCCCTCTACCGCCAAGCGGTGGAGATCTTTCGTAAGACACCGGGCGAGGAACTGTACTACGCAACTAGCTTGAACAACCTCGCACTGCTTTATCATTCGATGGGTAACTACACGGCTGCCGAGCCCCTCTACCGCCAAGCACTAGAGATCACGTGCAAGGCCCTGGGTGAGGAGCATCCCAACTATGCGGCTACCCTGAGCAACCTCGCAGCACTGTATAAATCGATGGGTAACTACTCGGCCGCCGAACTCCTCTACCGCCAAGCACTGGAGAACACGCGCAAGACGCTGGGCGAAGATCACCCAGACTATGCACTGACCCTCAACAACATTGCGTCGCTGTATGAATCGATGGGTAATTACTCGGCCGCCGAGCTCTTCTACCGCCAAGCGATAGAGATCTTTCATAAGACATCGGGCGAGGAGCACCCCAACTACGCGGCCAGCCTGAATAATCTCGCAGGGCTGTATAAATCGATAGGTAATTACTCGGCCGCCGAACTCCTCTACCGCCAAGCGATGAAGATCAGACGGAAGACACTGGGCGAAGAGCATTCCGACTACGCGACCAGTCTGAACAACCTCGCAGCGCTGTATGACTCGATGGGAAACTACAGGGCGGCCGTGCTCCTCTACCACCAGGCGATGGAGATCTTACGTAAGACACTGGGTGAGGAGCACCCAGACTATGCGAGCAGCCTGAACAACCTTGCAGTGTTGTATGTCTCGAAGGGAAACTATAGTGCTGCCGAGCCGCTCTACTACCAAGTACTGGATATCTTGCGTAAGACACCGGGCGAGGAGCACCCCAACTACGCGACCAGCTTGAACAACCTCGCACTGCTTTATCATTCGATGGGGGACTACACGGCTGCCGAGCCCCTCTACCGCCAAGCGATGGAGATCAGACGGAATGCCTTTGGTGAGGAGCATCCCGACTATGCGAGCAGCCTGAAAAACCTTGCATGGCTACTTGTTAAACAAGATAAACCAGATAATGCTCTCACTCTTATGCAAAAAGCATCTCAGATAGAGCGAAAGATGATCCAGCAGATTTTCTCCATCGTTTCAGAGAAGCAGCGGATGGAGTACCTCAAATCGATTCAGGACGATCTTGATACCTATCTATCCCTCGTACATCAACACTTTGCAGCTGATGAACAGGTCGTGCAGGAAGCACTCGATCTCATTCTTACCCGAAAAGCGATCGCCGCCGAGGCGTTGGCCGCCCAGCGGAATGCTATCCTGATAAGCAAGTATCCTCATCTCAAAGAACAACTGAGGACGATCCAGATATTAAGAATGCAGATTGCCCAGAAGACGCTCGCCGGGCCGGGAAGGGAAGGACTCGAAGAACACCATAAGATCCTTTCATCTTGGGAAGAGCAGAAGGAACGGCTTGAAGCCGAACTCGCCCGCCAGATTCCCGAAATCCAGCTGGATGAGCATTTCCAGAAGACAAACCGAAAGGTTGTTGCACAACATTTACCAGCGGGATGTGCATTGGTAGAATTTGTCTGTTTCCATGAATCCGACTTTTCAGCAGTTCCTGCACGAGGAGAACATTGGTGGAAACCTGCCCGGTACTGCGCCTTTGTTCTTCGCTCAAGTGAACCAGACACGGTGTTTTTTGTGGATCTCGGCGAAGCAGGGCAGATTGACCAATTCATCACACTTTATCGGCAGTGGTTGAACGATAATGAACAATCACCAGACGGCGAGCGTGAGATTGGTCTTCTCCTATATTCCAGCATCATTAAACCGATCCATAAGGTACTCTCTGATTGCGATCGGCTCATTCTTGCACCCGACGGGGAACTCAGCACCATTCCATTCGAGGTAATCCCAACAGAAGAAGGCGATCGATTGATCGACAACTACCACATCAATTACGTAGGCGTAGGCAGGGATCTCCTCAAATTAGGAGTGGAGTTGTCCACTGATCGGCAAAAGCCATTTGTACTGGCTAATCCGGATTTTGATCTGACTCTGGAGAAACCTTCATCAATGCCTCAGAGTGCATCCATTGTAAACAGGGTATCACGTGACCTTAATCGGGGATCCCTGTATTTTCCCCCTCTGCGAGGAACTAAGATCGAGGGAAATAATATCGCCCAAATGCTCAAAGTTCGACCCCTTATGGAGGGAGAAGCGCTTGAACAGACACTCAAAGCCGTCCAGTCTCCTTCTATCCTCCATATCGCTACCCACGGTTTCTTCCTAGAAAACCAGGAGCTCGATCCGAAAAAGGAAAGTCAAGCCCTTGGCGGATCTGGCGGTGTAGAGGTGCAGCGCTTTTCCGGCCCCGGGTTTGAAAATCCGCTTCTCAGGTCGGGTTTGGCTCTTGCCGGTGCAAATACCTGGGCAAAGCAAGGTAAGCTACCCCCCGAAGCAGAGGACGGGATTCTCACCGCAGAGGACGTGACTGGTCTTGATCTCACCGGCACCGAACTCGTCGTGCTTTCCGCCTGCGAGACTGGTCTTGGAGAGGTTATGGTAGGCGAGGGTGTATTTGGGCTCCGCCGGTCGTTCATGCTCGCCGGTGCAAAGACACTCGTTATGAGTCTATGGAATGTATCTGATTTTGCGACCCAGGAGTTGATGGAGGAATTCTATACAAGAATCCTTGCAGGTGTGCCACGTGCAGATGCTCTCCGGGAGGCACAACTTGAAATTCGGAAAGATTATCCTGATCCAAGGGACTGGGGAGCGTTCATCTGCCAAGGTGATCCCGGGGTGCTTGCAAGCGATACGAGAGCACTCCAAAAATCAGGAACTTCCTCTCATAATAGTCTAGGGGACAATGGAGATGTCCATGAAATACCCTTCTAGAACTCGATACCAAACGAGAGCACATCTTTGCGATAGTCCAGAAGAGCCAGCCGTGGATCGGTGGATGGTCATCTCGTTATATTTCGATGTGACTCAGTAGAGCGGGGCTGGTTGAGGTGATAGTAAATGCATGAGCAAGATATTGAAAGAAAAATCCAGGAATTAAATCAAGAATTCTTACGCCTAAATCAGGATGATAAATATGACACAGCTGTGGAAATTGCCATACAGATTGTAAAACTATCCAGAAAATATTATGGTGAGGAACACCCCGACTACGCGACCAGCCTGAACAACCTCGCCGGGGTGTATAATTCGATGGGTAACTACTCGGCTGCCGAACCACTCCTCCGCCAGTCAATGGAGATCCGGCGAAAAACTCTGGGCGAGGAACATCCTGACTATGCACAGAGTC
>NZ_KN360932.1:18346-21887 GCF_000784355.1 Methanolacinia paynteri
ACAACCTCGCAATATTGTATAACTTGATGGGTAACTATACAGCGGCCGAACCCCTCTTCCGGCAGGCACTGGAGATCCGGAGAAAGAAGCTGGGCGAGGATCATCCTGACTATGCACGGAGTCTCAACAACCTCGCCGGGCTGTACCATTATTCGATGGGTAACTACGGAGCTGCTGAACTTCTCTACCGCCAAGCGATGGAGATCCGGAGAAAGAAGCTGGGCGAGGAACACCCTGACTACGCTACCAGCCTGAACAATCTTGCCGGGCTGTACGACTCGATGGGTAACTACTCGGCCGCTGAACCTCTCTACCATCAAGCGAAGGAGATCCGGAGAAAGAAGCTGGGTGAGGATCACCTTGACTATGCACGGAGTCTCAACAACCTCGCAATGCTGAATAACTCGATGGGTAACTACTCGGCCGCTGAACCGCTCCTCCGCCAGTCAATGGAGATCCGGAGAAAGAAGCTGGGCGAGGATCATCCTGACTATGCACGGAGTCTCAACAATCTCGCTGGGCTGTATAAATCGATGGGTAACTACTCGGCCGCTGAACCGCTCTATCGCCAGGCAATTGAGATCTGGCGGAAGACCCTAGGTGAAGAACACCCTAACTATGCAGCCAGCCTGAACAACCTTGCTATACTGCTTGTTGGACAAGGTAACCCAGATGAAGGTCTTACTCTCATGCAAGAAGCGACTCAGATAGAAAGAAAGATGATCCGGCAGATATTCTCCATCGGTTCAGAAAGCCAGCGGATGGAGTACCTCAAATCGATTCAGGCCACTCTTGATACCTATTTCTCCCTCGTACACCATTACTATGCAGCCGATGCACAGATCATGCAGGAAACGCTCGATCTTATCCTCACCCGGAAATCAATCGCCGCCGAGGCGTTAGTCGTCCAGCGGGATGCGATCTTGACAGGTAAATACCCTCATCTTAAAGAGCAACTTAGAGCAATCTATACAATCAGAATGCAGATCGCCCAGAAGACGTTCGTCGAGCCGGGAAAGGAAGGACTCGAAGAACACCGCAAGATCCTTTCGTCTTGGAATGCCGAGAGGGAACGACTTGAGGCTGACCTTGCTAGGCAGATTCCCGAGATTCGGCTGGAAGATCGGCTTCGGGATGTCGACCGAAATGTTGTTGCACAACATCTACCGATGGGATGTGCACTGGTGGAATTCGTCCGTTTCGACAAATTCGACTTTTCAGCGGTTCCTGCACGAGGAGAGCATCTGTGGAAACCTGCCCGGTACTGCGCCTTTGTCCTTCGCTCGGGTGAACCTGACGCAGTGGCGTTCGCGGATCTCGGCGAAGCGGAGCAGATTGAACAATTCATCACACTTTATCGGCAGCAGTTTACCGGTGATGAACGATCGCTGGATAGCGGGGAAGAAACCGAAGGTACCAGGAGGTCGGAGGACCGAAGCTTAGGACTCTTGTCCCGCTTCTTCTGGAAAAAACCCATTCCAAAAGCTGTGGAGAAATGGGATCTCGGTGAGAATGCCATCACCGCTGAGTATAGCGAGCGTGAGATTGGTCTTCTCCTGTATTCCAGCATAATTAAACCCATCCAAAAAGCACTTGCACATTGCGATCGCCTCATCCTTGCACCCGATGGAGAGCTCAGCACCATTCCATTCGAGGTGCTTCCGACAGAAGAGGGCGAGAGGCTGATCGACCACTACCACATCAGCTATGTAGGCGTCGGCAGGGATATTCTCCGATTTGGAGTGGAGACCTCCAATGATCTGCAACAGCCATTTGTCCTAGCTAATCCGGATTTCGATCTGACTTTGGATACATTCTCACCAATTTCGCAGAGCACACCGGTTGTCAGCAGGGCATCGCGCTATCTTGATCGAAGGTTACCTCACTTTTACCCTCTGCCGGGAACTGAGATTGAAGGTAGAAATATTGCTCAAATGCTCAAGGTCAGTCCTCTAATGGGGGGGAAGGCGCTTGAACAGACACTCAAAGCCGTCCAGTCACCCTCTATCCTCCATATCGCCACCCATGGATTCTTTCTCGAAAATAAGGAGGACGATCCAAACCAGGAACGCCGTGCCTTAGACGGAATCGGTGGCGCGGAAATGCCCCGCTTTTCCGCTCAAGAGCTTGAAAATCCGCTTCTCAGTTCTGGACTTGTTTTGGCCGGTGTAAATAACAGGGCAAAGCAAGGTAAACTGCCCCCTGAAGCGGAGGATGGAATCCTCACAGCCGAGGACGTGACCGGTCTCGATCTCACCGGCACCGAACTCGTCGTTCTCTCTGCTTGCAAGACTGGTATTGGAGAGGTGATGGTAGGCGAGGGTGTATTCGGGCTCCGACGGTCGTTCATGCTCGCCGGGGCAAAGACTCTTGTGATGAGTCTATGGAATGTACCTGATGAGGCAACTCAGGAACTGATGGAAGGTTTCTATGCAAGAATCCTTGCGGGCGTGCCACGGGCGGAGGCTCTCCGTGAAGCACAGCTTGAACTTCGGAAACGGTATCCTGATCCAATGGACTGGGGGGCGTTCATCTGCCAGGGTGATCCGGGGTGCTTGCAAGCGACATACAGGAATCCGGCTGAGATATAAAAAAGGCCCCATGGTGGACCGGAGAGCGGCGGAAGCCGTGACCGGGGCACGTCGGGCCGATGGTGACAAAAGAGAAAGAGGTCTGACTTCAGGAGTCGGGAGGTGCGTTGTTCTTGTTGCCGTTGTTGTCCTTCCATCCGGTCGTTTCCTTGCCTGCGATGGTGTCACGAGCGAAGTCGAACTTCTGGGCCTGGTCCGTTAGATCGATTGTAGCGTTTCTGCGGGCCCGGCGATCGAGAGCATCCATAACTGAGGGTAGAGCGGCAACGGTAAAACCGGCAAGAGAAACAATAACGACGGCAACGTAGGGGTCGATCTGCATAGCCTTTTCACCTCATAAGTATATTACTCTCAGTAATATATTAAAATATGTTTTATTCCTTAAAGTAATCCGGGGAGAATGGAATTGAAATCGGATCTCCCGGGTCCGGACCATGATTATTATAGTAAATCACTAAAGAATTTGACGGTTCCAATATTTGGAAACTGTCGAACAGGATTTCCTAACAAGAATTTAAAAAAATGGTCATGCTGGTTGCCGGCTTCTACAAGTTACGCGATCAAAGTTGCAAACTTTGTTAGGTTCATATGTATTCGAATCGGCGGCATGATGTACATTAGCGTTTATGAGATCAAATAATTTAAAAATGGGAAGATTTTCGATATCATCCAGAAAATCATTCGTTTGCTTTCTCTAACAATTCCTTCGCTTCATCAGGGGATATCCCCAGAGTCTCAGCAACGTTCTGCGGTATGATATCATTCCCTGCCTCTTTCCATAACAGGGAAAGATTCCGTAGGGCGATCTCCATCGGGTGAACATCCTTATATTCTTTGAATATCTCCAGCGCTTTCCTGTAATATTGTTCCGCCTGCTCCCACTGCCGCCGATCCCGTGCCAAGGTCCCCAACTGGCCGTAGGTCCCTGCCTGTTCGTAGAGCTCGTCGGA
>NZ_KN360932.1:21983-38449 GCF_000784355.1 Methanolacinia paynteri
TTCTGTGCCACTATCCCCAGATTGTGGTAGGTTATTGCCTGTCCGTAGCGCTCGTCGGACTCTTCCCAGATCTCCAGCGCTTTCCTGTAATATTGTTCCGCCTGTTCCCACTGTTGCTGTTCCCTTGCCAAGGTCCCCAGCTGACCGTAGGTCATTGCCTGTCCGTAGCGGTCATTGAATTCTTCGCAGATATCCTGTACTTTCCCGTAATATTGTTCTGCCTGCTCCCACTGCCGCCGTTCCTGTGCCAACATCCCTAGCTGGTAGTAAGTTGCTGTATAATAGTAGCTTTCGTTGAATTCTTCGAATATCTCCAACGCTGTTTTATAGTATTTTTCTGCCTGTTCCCACTTCTGCTGTTTTTGTGCCACCATCCCCAGCTGGTGGTAGGTCATCGCTTGAGTGTAACGATCGTCAGATTCTTCGTAGATCTCCAGCGCTTTCCTGTAATATTGTTCCGCCTGTTCCCACCTTCGTTGTTCCTCTGCCACGTTTCCCAAATTGTGGTAAGTTAATGCCTGAGAGGGGCGGTCGTTGAATTCTATTTTAATTTCCAGTGCTTTTTTATAATAGTGTTCTGCTTGTTCCCACTTCCGCCGTTTCTCTGCTACTCTCCCCAGCTGGTGGTATATCCTTGCCTGATTGTAGCGTTCGTTAAATTCTTTAAGAATCTCCAACGCTTTTTTGTAATACTGTTCTGCTTGTTCCCATTTCCGCTGTTCCTCTGCCACGTTTCCCAGCTGGTGATAGGCCCCTACCAGTTCATAAGAGTCGTCGAATTCTTCGTAGATCTTCAGCGTTTTTTTGTAATATTGTTCTGCCTGTTTCCACTGTCCCTGTGCCAGTGCTACTATTCCCAGCTGGTTGTAAGTTGATGCCTGACCGTAGCGGTCATTGAATTCTTTACAGATCTCCAACGCTTTTCTGTAGTATTTTTCTGACTGATCCCACTTCCGCTGTTCCCCTGCCACGTTTCCCAGCTGGTGGTAAATGCTCTCACTTATACGCCTCTTATCCTCCTCGCTGATATCTCGGATACCGTTGAGCATTTTCAGTGCCAATTCGTATGTTCTCCGGGAATCTTCGAGCCTTTTAAGGAGTAATTGGTGCCTTCCAATATCATCAATAATCGCAACGATTTCACTCGCCATCTGCTTATTGAGATCTTCAATTGGATACTTCTGTAGGACATCCCTGACGTACTCTCCCAGATCAAGTCCCTGGACATGTTTGTTCCTGGAATCCAGGAATCCTGAAATAGGCATATATATCGCCGTTATCAAACCCTTAATCTCCAGTGCCAAGTCAAGCGCCGAGAGGAGATTTTCGTACTCCAGGTCGACAAGAGCGATGCCGATCTTTCGTTCGTGGGCCTCTTTCGATTTGATCAATTTATAAAGATCAAAACCTGCTTCACGATACGCCTCTACAAACGCCGTATTGATCGCATCCTGGATTTCACGGGATTTTTTCTCCTTAAGACAGCTACGCAGAAAGAAGGGCAGGATCGGCTGCAATTTCCAGAACCCCGGCAGCCGGTCGTGCGGGCGGAGAAGACCCCAGTCGGCCGCTTCGCCGATCGCCTCCTGAAGACTGTCGAACGGGAGCTCCGCTGTCGCGGGCTGCTCGCAAAGCAGTTCCACGTATCTTTCGAAAATGGGTTCATAAATAACCGAGGTGAAGGGTGCCAGGCAGAGGAGCACGCGCTGCTGGTCTTCCGGGAGGTTACTAAAGGAGTACTTGACCGACTGTATGAGGCTCTCCGTCCTCCCTGTCGCCCCTCTCTTGTCGAGGGTTATATCACCTTTCCGCAGGCCCTCCAACACTTCCGACGGTTTTCGGCTCTTCAAGTTCGGCAGGATCACCTCCATCGCCATCGGATAACCATCAAGGAGCTTCAGGATCGTATTGAAGTCTTCGTCTTCGCAGTAGCCTTTATCGATCCTATTGCGCTCAAGAATCCGATCGGCAAGACTGGATGCAGCTTCGCGGTCGAGGCCGGGCAGGTCGTAGACATCGTCCGGGTGAAGCGGTCCGCCGTCACCAATCAGCCAGTCCTCCCTCCCCCTTGTACCGATCATGATGCATGTTTTCCCACCGGCGAGTTTTGTGAGGAAGGCGCGAAGCGCCTCCTGCTCCCCCGGGGGAAGGGCGTTCTGTGTCGTCGTCACGTCACTGGTGACTGACTCGAAGTTGTCAAGGATCAGAAGGTGAGGTTCCAAGCGTAGGATATCGACGATCATCTGCTGCTGGGCGACGGAGTTCAGAGGAACGAACTCTTCATAATATCGTGCATTACCTAGCACCTTCTTCGCGATGGCGTCCACGACCCGGCTGCATGTCCATGACCCTTCATCATACCCGAAGTACAAGACCTCGTCGACAAAACGCGTCTTCTGCCACCACGCCCCGAGGTGTTTAAGCAGTGTCGTCTTCCCGGCACCGCCGAGCCCTCGAATCATCACGATATTCCGCCGTCGATCGCCGTCCGTCCGGAGGAGGAGGTCTTCGATTGCAAGAATATCAATGTCCCTTCCAAAGAAACCGAACTCCGGATTTGGAAACGGATATGCATCTGCCCGTTCTGAATAATACGCAGCACGTTCCTCCGGTGTGAACTCTCTTAACTGTATATCTACATCCTGGTTCTGGTACAAGACCGGAAGCAACCAGTCTTCTAGGTCGATCTCCTGGTTGAAGTACGCCCTTCGTCCCTTTCGGTTATATAATTCCAGGCGGCCGGAGCGGACCGCAGCCAGGCAATCATTTCCGTCGAAAATATTTCTGTATAATCTCTCCATCAGGATCTTAGCGGCGCTGACTGTGATGCTGTAGCTCATCGCGACGACGAGCTGTGTGCCGGCTTGTGCGAGGTAACCCCCGAGGCTCGTCTCGCTGTCTCCCACCTGTTTTCCGGACTGGCACGCGTTTAGCACGGCGATGGGAATCTGGTGGAGTTTCAGGAGATCGGCAAGTTGACTGGCCTCGACGAAATCGGCAATCTTTCCGTCTTCACTCTCAAAAGAAATGAAGGCTTTATAGTTCTGGACCACTCCGTGCGTGTCGAAGTGGATGATATGATAGTACCCCTGATCGTTGTTTTCTTTGCGTACATTATCGAGGTAGGTACTAAGAGCCTTATAGGTTCTCGGGCGCAGAAGATCGATCTTCACGCGGAACTGCGACTGATCGATGAGCTCTACCAACGGCCGGGAGATGGTTCGATAATCAACATCCCGTTGTTTGTATGGACGTGCCGTGACGACGAGGATATTGAGGGTCGGGGACGGCCGGATTGTATACCTGTGAGGAATTGGTTTAAAATTCTTCCGCACCATAGAGGTTTCCAGCGAAAATGGCTTGGGAAGATTGGGATCTTTCAGCGCCTCCCAGTGAATGGCATGAAACGACGGTGAACCGGCGATCTCGAATCGAACCGTCCCGACACCGTTTCCGATATTATCCTTGTAATGCAGGTAGGCGTTCCGATCAGAGAAGACCTGGTTGAACAGCCTTTCACCATAACGTATTATACTCTTCGCCGCCTGGTCAGCCTGTTCTTCGTCGGTATAGGGATGTTCGAGATGCTCTTCGAAGTACCATTCCAGCAGCTCTTCTTCTTTTTCGGAGAACGGATTATGAATTGTGATGGGATATTCAGTGGAATTATCGAATATTACCTTTGCATTCCGGCCATCATCTCCGCTAGATTCCTGAATTCTGATAGTTGACATTATTGCTCCCCTGTTATGATTGCTCGAAACGCATCTGGTGAATAACGGATCATATATTCTGAATCTTCTATAAACTTTGGGCACGCTATCGTCCAGATGGTATTCGGGCCGCTGGCAGATCTGATAGGCGTTAGCAGCCCATTTTCCAGGCCAGTCCTAAAAAAAGAATTTTCGATATCAACCTGATAATCGGTCGTTTGCTTTCTCTAACAATTCCTTTGCTCCACCAAGGGATATCCCCATAGTTTCAGAAACGTTCCGAGGTATGGCATCATTTTCTGTCTCTTTCCACAACAGGGAAAGATTCAGTAAAGTGACTGCCATTGAATTAAGATCCTTAAATTCTAAAAATACCTCCAGTGCTTTCTTGTAGTATTTTTCTGCCTGCTCCCACTGCTTTTGTTCCTGTGCCACTCTTCCCAATTCATGGTATGTCAATGCCTGTTCGTAGTGGTCGTCGAATTCTATTTTTATCTCCAATGCTCTCTTATAGTATTCTTCCGCCTGCCCCCACTTCCGCTGTTCCTGCGCCACTATACCCAGCTGGTGGTAGGTTGATGCCTGTCCATAGTGATCGTTGAATTCTAAATTAAGCGCTTCCTTGTAGTATTTTTCTGCCTGCTCCCACTGCTGCTGTTTATGTTCCAATCTTCCCAACTGGTGGTAGGTCTTTGCCTGTGCGAAGCGGTCGTTGAATTCTTTGAATATCCCCAACGCTGTCTTGTAATATTTTTCTGCTTGTTCCAATTTCTGCTGTTCCTGTGCTACAAAACCCAACTGGTGGTAGGTCTTTGCCTGAGTGTAATGGTCGTTGAATTCTTCGAATATCTCCAGCGCTTTCCTGTAATATTGTTCCGCCTGTTCCCACTTCTGCTGTTTTTGTGCCACCATCCCCAGTTGATGGTAGGTTGATGCTTGTTCGTAGCGGTCATTGAATTCTAGATCAACCTCTAGCGCTTTCCTGTAATATTTTTCCGCCTCCTTCCACTTCTGCTGTTCCTGCGCCACTATACCCAGTTGATGGTAGGTTGATGCTTGTTCGTAGCGGTTGTTGAATTCTATATCAATCTCCAGCGCTTTCCTGTAATATTGTTCCGCCTCCTTCCACTTTCGCTGTTCCTGTGCCACGTTCCCCAGCTGATGGTATGTTGATGCTTGTTCGTAGCGGTTGTTGAGTTCTATATCAATCTCCAGTGCTGTCTTGTAATATTTTTCTGCCTGCTCCCATTTCTGCTGTTCCTGTGCTACAAAACCAATATTGTGGTAGATCTTTGCCTGTTCGTAGCGGTCGTTGAATTCTATATCAATCTCCAGCGCTTTCCTGTAGTACTTTTCTGCCTGTTTCAACCGCCGCTGTTCCTGTGCCACTATGCCAAGTTGGTGGTAGGTTTTTGCTTGTTCGTGGCGGTCGTTGAACTCTAGATCAATCTCCAGTGCTGTCTTGTAATATTTTTCCGTCTCCTTCCATTTTCGCTGTTCCTGTGCCACTCTCCCTAATTGGTGGTAGATCTTTGCCTGTTCGTAGCGATCATTGAATTCTTCACAGATCTCCAGCGCTTTCTTGTAGCATTTTTCTGCCTGCTCCCATTTTCGCTGTTCCTGCGCCACTCTTCCTAGTTGGTGATAAATATTCGCGCTTAGACGTAACTTTTCATCCTCGCTGATATGTTGAATGTCTTTAAGCATTTTCAGTGCCAAATTACATGATTTCCGGGAATTTTCGATCTTTTTAAGGTCTAATTGACACCTTCCAATTTCATCACTAATCCCAATTATTTCAATCGCTATCTGTTCATTGAGATCTTCAAATGGGTACTTCCGCAGGACATTCAGGATATACTCTCCAAGAGCAAGCCTCTTGACATGCCTGTTCCTGGCATCCAGATATTCTGAAATCGGCCCATATATCCCCACTATCGATCCCCTCCTCTCCAGCGCCAGGTTCAGCGCCGAGAGGAGGTTTTCGTACTCAAGGTGGACAAGATCGAGGCCGGATTTCCGTTCATGGGCTTCTTTCGAATCGATCTTTCTAGAAAGATCAGAACCAGCTTCATAATAAGTCTCAACAAATGCCGTATTGATTGCATCCTGAATTTCAGGGGATTTTTTCTCTTTGAGACGGCTGCGTAGGAAGTAGGGCAGGATGGGCTGCAGTTTCCATAACCCTGGCAACTGGTCGTTCTGGCGGAGGAGACCCCAGTCGGCCGCCACGTCGATCACTTCCCGAATGTTTTCGAACGTGAGCTGCGTTGTCGCGGGCTGCTCACACAACCGTTTAATGTATATTTCAAGAATGTTTTTGTGAATAACCGAGGTGAAGGGCGCCAGGCAGAGAAGTACGTCCTGTTGATCTTCCGGGAGGTTACTAAAGGAGTATTCGACCGACTGGATGAGACTCTCCGTCCTCCCGGTCACTCCTTTCCTGTCGAGGGTTATGTCACCTTCTTTTAAGGCATCCAGTACTTCCGTCGGTTTCCGGCTCTTCAGGTTCGGCAGGATCACCTCCATTGCCATAGGATAACCGTCGAGCAGCTTCAGGATCGTATTGAAGTCTTCGTCTTCGAGGTAACCTTTATCGATCTTATTGCGCTCAAGAATCCGATCGACAAGACTGGATGCAGCTTCGCGGTCGAGGCCGGGCAGGTCGTAAACATCGTCCGGGTGAAGCGGTCCGCCGTCACCAATCAGCCAGTCCTCCCTCCCCCTTGTACCGATCATGATGCATGTTTTCCCACCGGCGAGTTTTGTGAGGAAGGCGCGAAGCGCCTCCTGCTCCCCCGGGGAAAGGGCGTTCTGTGTCGTCGTCACGTCACTGGTGACTGACTCGAAGTTGTCAAGGATCAGAAGGTGAGGTTCCAAGCGTAGGATATCGACGATCATCTGCTGCTGGGCGACGGGTTTCAACGGATCGAACTCTGCATAATAACGTGCATCGCCGAGCACCTTCCGGGCGATATCGTCCACGATTTGATCACATGTCCATGTCCCTTCATCATACCCAAAGTATGCAACATCATCGACGAAACGCGTCTTCTGCCACCAGGCCCCGAGGTGCTTCAGCAGTGTCGTCTTCCCGGCACCACCGAGCCCGCGAATCATCAAGATATTCCGCCTTTGATCGCCGTCCGCCCGAAGGAGGTGACCTTCGATCAATAGGGTTTTCAGCATCCACAATACCCGCCTTAGTCGATCGCTGTCCGTCCGGAAGAGGAGGTCTTCGATGGCAAGAATATCGATGTCCCTTCCGAAGAAACCGAATTCAGGGGTTGGAAACGGATATGCATTCGCTCTCTCTGAATCATACTCGGCACGTTCCTCCGGTGTGAACTCTCCCAACCGCAGGTCTACATCCTGGTTCTGGTAGACGACCGGAAGCAACCAGTCCTCCAGATTTATCTCCAGGTTGAAGTCTGCCTGTCTTCCCTTGTGGTTATATAACTCCAGGCGACCGGAGCGTACCGCGGTCAGACCGTCTTTTCCATCGAAGAGATCTTTGTATAATCTCTCCATTAGGATCTCGGCGGCGCTGACTGTGATGCTGTAGCTCATCGCGACGACGAGCTGCGTGCCGGTCTGTGCAAGGTAGCTCCCGAGGCTCGTCTCGCTGGCACCAACCTGTTTTCCTGACTGGCACGCGTTTAGCACGGCGATGGGAATCTGGTGGAGTTTCAGGAGATCGGCAAGTTCACTGGCCTCGACATAGTCGGCTTTCTCCCCGTCCATACTCTCGAAAAACATGAAGGCTTTAAACCCGTTGTACCTTTCAATATCGTTCCTTCCATACTGTTTTTGGAATAATTCCAAGGAAATTCTGTGCTCTTTTTGTATAAGTTGCCGGAGATTGTCATAGTCCAGAAGCGCTCCGTGCGTGTCGAAGTGGATGATATGATAGTACCCCTGCCTGTTGTTTTCATTGCGTATCTTCTTGAGGTGCGTACTGAGGGCCTTATAGGTCCTCGGGCGCAGAATATCGATCTTCACTGGGAGCTGTGACTTTTCTATGAGTTCTACCAGTGGGCGGGAAACCGTTCGATATCCGGCATCCCGGTGTTTATATGGACGCGCCGTGACGACGAGGATGTTGAGGGTCGGGGATGGCCTGATTGTGTAAGGTTCGAGAGGTGGTTCATCATTCTTTCGCACTTTCTCAACATTCTTCCGCACCATCGAGGATTCCAGCGAAAACGGCTTGGAATGTTTGGGATCTTTCAGCGCTTCCCAATGAATAGCATGAAAAGAGGGTGAGCCGACGATTTCGAATAGGATCGTCCCGATACCGTCTTTGGTAATATTCTTATAATAATTGTAGACATCCTCATTTTGCTCAGAAAAGATCTGATTGAATAGCCTTTCACCATAATGTTGTATACTATTTACGGCCTGATCAGCCTGTTCTTCGTCAGTAAAAGGGTACCTGAAATGCTCTTCGAAGTACCATTCCAGCCGTTTTTCTTCTTTCTTGGAGAAAGGATTATGAATAGAAACTGGATATTCAGTGGAATTATCGAATATTACTTTTGCATTCTGGTCATCGTCTCCGCTAAATTCTTGAATTCTAATAGTTGACATTATTGCTCCCCAGTTATGATTGCTCAAAATGGATCTGATGAATAATAGATCATATATTCTGGATCTTCTATAAGCTTTAGGCGTGAATCTTTACTATCAAAGGTTTCCGGATCAAAGTGTCGACAAGATTTTCTGTCTGAAGGAATGGGATAATACAGGATTATCATGGAATTCTTCTTTGAAGGAGGGCCAGTATTGCAATACTAACCATCTGTTAATAGACTATTTACGACGAGGAGGACAATATTTGAACACTCCCTTTTTCTCCGTCACGTGCACAAGGATTCTACTCGACACACCTTTATAAGATTATATTAAGTTATTTGAGAGAATGCCACCACTCCATTTAATATTACTGGCCAGGATAATCCGGTTTGCAGAAATATACCCCATTGAACAATTTTTGGTTTGTCTACAAACATAATATTTTGGTAAATATAAGGAATGATTGCAAGAGCAATAATCAATGAAATAACGATAACTCCAATAGAGATAGTAAAGCTCACGCTACCATCTTTCAAATAGTTTAATAACGTACTGCTTAAAAAAACACCAAAGAATGTAAAAATATACATGCTAATCTGTTCTATGAGAGTTAGTTTTTTAGAATTTTCAGGTTCGAAACGAGAATCTTTTTCAGGAATTTTAGGGGTGCTAACACCTCCACCACCGCGAGTTCCACCAAAAGTTTTAAGCCTTGAAGAATCAGCATCTCCCATAATCGGAATTTCCGGATTAAATTCTATCAGGCCGTTTTCTTTCATAAATTTCTCTTTTGCCAATTCACGACGATGATTTAGGTCAAAGTAACCTGCCATTAATTATCCTCCAATAAAATAGGAGTTAATCTGATTATGTAGCATATAATTTTCTATTTTATCGCGGTGTATGTAATGCAAGATGGAAGTTTTGCATAGCGATCTTCAAATAGCCCTCTGAAGCAGGTCTCATCTTTATCTCTATGAGCCTCATTCTGGAGGAACATGAAGTATCACTATCCTAGTGGGCGCCTGCTCGGTGCGATCTCTGAATCCCAGGCAGATGTGATCTGAGGCGCCCTGTAGGAGGATTCCCTGACAAATACTTCGATCTAATAGTGCTCTTCACCGGGCCGGACCCCTGCTGAGATTATCAAGAGTTCTAAGCAGTGAAAGTTGCAGGTTGGATCATCTGGTCTTCTGTAGGGGTCATAAAAACAAGAAAAAAGGCTGAAATCCCCTTTTACCAAAAGTTCTTTTGCAACGAATAGAGTGGCTTAAAAATTCTTCTGGTTTCTAAGGAATTTTTATGTTATAGTGAAAGATATTATTACAAAGAACGGGAGAAAAAAGTTATGCAAAAACAGCTGACAGCTATTATTGAAAAGGAAGACGACGGCTATGTTTCATTATGCCCTGAATATGACATTGCAAGCCAGGGCAGTACAGTAGAAGAAGCCCGTAAAAACCTTCATGAGGCTTTACAGCTCTTTTTTGAAACTGCATCCCCGCAGGAGATCCGGTCACGGTTCCATGGGGAGATTTATATCACACGGATGGATGTGGCTTTTGGCTAAACTTCGTGTACTATCTGGAAAGGAAGTCTGTAATATTCTCTCAAAACATGGTTTTTCAGAAGTCAGGCAGAAAGGGAGTCATATAATAATGCAGAAAAATATTCCGGGTTCGACAATTACAGTTCCTGTTCCAAACCATAATGAAATTCGTAGTGGTACACTGCAATCAATCATAAGACAGTCGGGAATTCAAAGGACTGAATTTGAATGATTTTTTGCCTGAGATGCATCATAGATTTTCCGGAGAGCAGATCTAAAATAATTTGAGTGTGTAGCTAGCTTCCTCACCGGGGGCGAGGAGGAATGAATTCTCTTTTTTTTGTGTACCGGCCGGGATTGCTCGCTCTCGCACTAACTCTTCGAGTAAGTGCTTCGCATGAAACAAGTTCATGCTTAATTCCGGAACCTTTCAGGCTTCCGGCGAGCTTCGCAACACCGGCCTTGTTTTTTCCGGCTGAGCTGGTTTGTATTACGCCCGCAGGGGCCTTGACTTGTCGTCTCGGCCCCTGCCGGCTGTGTGAATGGCCCGCCGCTTCGCGAAATTCTTCGAATATCGCTTGCGGCTGTTTGCTCTCAAAAATTAATAAGAATTGATATTTTTATCTTCGTCTTCGATAATACTTAGTTGAATAGGAATTGTGAGTTTTTCCCTTTCTTCATTTGAATTCCTGTGGTTTTCCTCGATATAAATTGCTAATGAAAGATACATTAAAGCAGAACGTGCTAATTTTAGAATTTTTAGGGTTTTATTCTTTAAATCACTGTTATTTATAGAATATGCTAAACGATCTTTCCCATATATGTTATATGGATTATCATTGTCTATCAAAAAGTAATCTGAGTGAATTTTTACATATTTATGCTCTAATGAGTGCCTTATATTTTTTAATTCCTCAGATTCTGGTTCTATTGAATCTATAAATTCTTCATCTTTAGAATGTAGATCTTTACTTAACCAAAACAAACCTCTTAATGGCAGATTATTTTTATTGTAGAATTCACCTCCTTTTTCAATGAGCATTTTTCCATTCTTTTTTGTCCGCCAAATGTTGTTGAAAGAAATATTCTCCTTTCCTCCATGTCCTAATTTAAAGTAATAATTTATAAAAAATGCAATTTTATCAAATATGGAATATGCCATTCTATATGCAATTTTAATTTTTTCAATGTTTAATCCATATTTTAGTGAATCTTCTGTATCAAATATCACATCAATGTCAGAAAAATGAACACTTTCTTGAATTGAACCTTCATAAAACAAGTATCTGGCTGATACATATTCTTGTTTCATTTGATTAAAAAATCCCTGATACTGGGGGCCTTTTTTTGATTTTGTTGTAATCGAAGGTGGCATCAAAACATCATTCGCAGCAATGGGGTAGATTCCAAGATCATTTAATGGATTAAGAAAAAGTCGGTTTTTTAGGGCCCATTTCCTGTATTCAATTTCTTCTCGTGATTTCCCAAGTTCAAAGGAAGTTAGATCAACTTCTCTATTCAATCTCTCTTCAGAGTAATAGTTTTCCAATTTTTCTATAGATGATTTAAAAAATGCTTTTGCTTCTGGATCTATTTCTCCGTTTAATGATTCCTTTAGCAAGCTATATACAAAAGTTAAGAAAACGGCTTTATGATCATTATCATAGAGGGATGTTAAATAGTAATTTAAGGTGAGTCCTTTATTCCCTTTTGCCATTAAGAAATCAGAATCAATCTCCAATGCTCTGTCAAAACATTCAACTGCTTCGATTGTTCGTCCGATTGTAGAAAGAGCATTTCCATAATTTGTTAATATTTGACATTTACGAAAAGTTGATGCTCTTCCAGTTTCTTTTAAAAAACCGTATTTAAATGAATACCTTATGTTCGTTATTATTTTTTTAAATTCTTCTTGTTCCCAAGTCCATTGTTCATCATAATTGGTTCTTGAGACGATGTTTTTATTCGACCAAATATTTGATATAAAATAATGCAATTCAGCTTTTTGTTTATCATTTAGGTCTCGGTCAAAAAGTTCTTTAGATAATATTTCCGCATGATCTAATCCATCTATTTTATTTAAATCATGAGAGGCATCAACTAATTTTGCGATTATTTCCAATGCCTCCTCTTCATTATAAGCACTTAAATTTTCAATTTTTAAATATTCATCATATAGTCTGTTTGCTTCTTTCAGATTTTTTTCATCCATTGGTTTACCTCGTTATTTGTCCTTCTTCCCATCCTTCCAAAAAATCCAGATATTATAAAACTGAACACCAAACAAAAGAATGATGCCGATGATCTGGCCCCAGTAGACAACCAATATGGCATAGTAGTTCTCGGGGACTGCTACATATGATAAAACAACGCAAAGCAGTACTAAAATTGCGAAACGGAAAATCCATTCCATAGGATAAAAGATTTCTCTGATTTGGTGTTGGGTGATCATAACTGATTCTTAATTCTAAGTTATGATAAGAATTTTTGATCAGCTCTGAAAGTAAATTTTAATTTTAAGAATTCTCAAAAAACAGCCAAGTATCCAAAAAAAGCCCAAATCACCGTTTTTTCGATCCACACAGAAGCCTCAGAATGGATTAATTCATGTCCCGAAGGGTTAAACATCGTCTGAGAAATTTAAGGGGCTCTACGGGCCGATATGAAAATCAATAAACCGGGTTTTAATCCTAAAAATATCAGAAATTATGCCGTCTTTCAGAACAACACATCAACCAGGTAAAATCCGATCTCAAAAAAGCCCGAAAGAAGCCCAAAATAAGCTTATTTTCCCCGGAAAGGGAGTCGGAAAGACTCCATCTCCCCGGTGTTCGAAATTCTGTTCAGGCGAGCTCGGTTACGGTGTCGGCCCAGGTCTCGACAGCGGCCAGGATGGCGTCGTCCTCGTAGGAACTGACCCTGACTTTGTCGCGGCTGAAGGTGACATAATAGGTCTCGCCGTTTGCGTCATGGCACTTGAGCTGGCAGGAATAGGTATCACTGTCTGCATCGCGGACGGGATCGCCGCCGACTGCAACGGCAAGATCCGCATCTGCGAGGATTGCGCCGGCAGCACTGCTCATTGAAGAAACACTGGAGCATTTGACGGAAAGAATTCCGGCCTGTTCTGCCGCATTATCCTCGAAGACGATCTTTGCGGTATAGCTCTCGCGGTTGATCTCAACCCCGTCATGTGACACACCGCTCTGAGTGTAAGAGGTGCAGCCGAAGGGGTTGTCATTGATCACCGACTGGACGATACTCTGGAAAGTTGCAACGTCTGCGATGGAGGCTGCAAGCTCACGAGTGGCCGACTTGGTGTTGGTAGTTTCGATGAAATCTGCCATGCATATTATATTACTCACAGTAATATATTAATATATTTGTATCACCGATAGTAATTCATGAGTGATGCTAAATCCGCCCGCGAGATGCTTGTCGAGGTGGCTACTGATGTAAAATGGATCAGGGGGTCTCTTGATGAGATTAAGGAGACGCACGATGAGCTTGAAGGCCGGGTCCGGGAGCTCGAAGGGTGGCGGCGGGAGCAGGACGCCGCCGGCAATTCCTCCGACAGAAGGGAGTCACGGTTCAGTCTCGGGGCCTTGTTTTTAAGATTTCTTGGGTTGTGAAACCTAACAAAAGAACAAATTATGTGGGAAGATTGTTATTTCTCATTTGAATTCCATGATAATACTCAATTTTATCGATTCCCTCAGGATAAATTCCTTTTTCGATCACATGTACTACAAAAAGATCAGTTTTTGTTTTTGAACAAAATCGGCGGAGTACTTCTAAATTATTTAGTGACTCCTTTTCAAGGTCTCCAATAATATAGACAGTGCCTGGTATTGTATTAGCATCTAATTTTAAGTTAGATAGCTTAATAATAGGATGATTCAATGGGCTTACTTGCGTGTCAGTCACATTTTCAAGAGATGGATCATCAGTGGCTAAAAGTTCAAAGCCATCACTGAACAGACCATTCATCAGATCTTGAAATCCAGCATAAGTTATGCCCCCACCACCTCGTGGTATATTACAGTAAACATTAACGAGTTCTTGCCAGAATCTAAGTAATTCTTCATATCCAGAAGTTAATTCTTGCTGGTCCAGATCAGCAAAAGGTAAAAGTGACTGACAATCTTTTGAATGAAAGAGATTACAGCGAAATTTAACATATTGATTATCTATAAAATAATCTATCGAAGTGCAATTATTAATGGCAGGGAAATATTTATTCAGAGGAATTGTTTTATTAATTTCTTCTAAAGCTCTTCTGAACCATTTCACCTCTCCTTCTCTTCCTTGAAGAGGATATTTTTCACTTAAAAGAGATTCAAGGCTTAAAAATAAATTCCGATACGCTTCAAAGATGTTAGTACTTATTTTTGATAGATGATAATAACGAAAGGCTGGATTCCACTTTACTTCAGCTTTAGGTGGAGAAGGAACCTCTTTACCATCTCGGAAAACTGTTGCAGATGCTGTGACATTAAAGGAAAATATAACCATTGTAACTAAACGGATTACAAACTTATCCTTTGTTTTGAAGAGAACGGTATAAATGTCATTATCATTATTTATACTCATATTTTCTTTTCTTGTCACAGAAACCAGATCTAAATATTTTTGACATATTTCATATCCCTGGTTTAAGATATCATCCGGTTGGATATTCTCTATAGATCTTGCAATAATAGAAGGTTGACCCTCTATAACTTCGATTTCCCATTTATTATCCTCAGATGAATAGATCTGACTTAATGGACTAGGTTTTGATAAATTGAAGCAAACGCCACTACTATAAATCTTACCACCGTTTGTGGGAGAGCCTTCAGCACCTCCAATATAGATATCACCTATTCGAGCCATGATTATCAATTTAGAGAATTTATGTTCATAGACTTAAGAATTTCTGTTACTTCCCAGATCAAATAAATTAATTTTATTACTGGCTTTCAGAACCCCATTTCGCTATGAGCTTTTTTCCGTGCCTTGCTCCGACCTGGAATCAGCAAAACAGGCGGTCTGCCGTGATGATACCGACATTTCCCTCCTGACACGTGCAGAACGCCACTTACATTGCTAAAGAAAAAATAATTGAAATCAAAGCTTCGCCAAAATTGCCTTATCAGTCGCCCCCTTCAAATCTAATAATAATGATTGTTTTTTTGTTTCACCATCTGTTTGGGTTTTTAAATCTGTAGTATTTTTTCTTGCTGAGTGTTTCAACCTATTGTTAAATTCGCGCATTTCTTTAATTTTATTTTGGCTCATTCCAGTCAATCTACTGGCTGCAATATCGAATTTGTCATTAGATAGATTAGTATCTAAATTAACTGCTTTCTCTAATGCTGGATATAGCAATTTATAGCAAGGTAAATAATCTATAGCATTAAGTGCGTCTTGATAAGATTTTATTGCTTGAATGAGATTGCTATCTTTTAGACTTCTGTTTTGGGAATCAAAAATATTTAAAGAAAGCAACTTTTTCACAGTCTCGAATACTGCTTTCTCATCGATTTTTATTTTATCTAATAAGCAGCATTCAACTTCTGCACTTAAATTCATAGTGATGAAAATCTCTTTAATTGGAATTTGAGCATCAGAAACTTTTTCCTCTCTCGTATCTGTCACATATTCCACTTTATTTAAATGGTGACTCATCTTAGTAGAAAACAGATAATATCTTCCCATATGTAAAGAGCATGATATTAGAAAAATCTCTGCCGCTCGATTTATTTCTTTTTTTGAATTATGATTATACTTAAGCCCCAGTATTGTTGCATTGTTGATGATGAACTGATGTTCGGATCGAGGGTCTACTCGATTATTATCTACAGGATTATTATCTACAGGATTATTTTCTACAGTAATCATTCCAGAATCATTATCAAAAGAAATTTCTCCAGAGGTCTTGCATTCAGAAGTTGCAAAATTATTAATGTATCCAAGAGTAGAGTAAATTTTTAACTCTGGAATATTTTTTTTCAATATAGCCAACTCAATTTATACTTAATTCCTTCTGCTTATTATATCATTCTTCAAATTCTTTCAAATCCAAGGGAGTGGGATTTTATCATCCGGTATTGGAGATTAAAGCCATTCAGCCTTAGGCTGCCCGGGCTGTGAATCAACGCCCCTCATCACCCCACTTAACCACAAGTTTTTTCCCGAGCCTCGTTCCCACCCGGCTGAACTTGATGTCAAGCCGGCGGTCGTACTCAAGAATTCCTCTCTCCCGGAGCTGGTCGCAGGCGGCCCGGATCTCGGCAAGTCCCGGCGGCGGATCTTCATCCCGGAGAAATTGTTGCAGGTCCTCGTAATACACCGGGGCCTTGAACCTCCGGGCCGACCAGCACCCGAAAGCGGCAAGGAAGGAGAGAGCCGCCAGGCGTTCGAGCTGCAGGTGACGGCAGAGGGAGGATACTACAGTATCGATATCCCACATGTCGAGGGCCGCCACCTCATCAAGCAGCGAAGAGAGGGCGGTTTTTTCTTCGGTTGCCCGGGCAGCCTTCTCCGGAGCTGGTGTTTCTCCCGGGGCCCCTTCATCCGCAGGCCGGGGCCGTTCTCTCAGGTCCGCCGCGATCTTCGCCGCGAGATCGTTTGTATCGATGAGAACC
>NZ_KN360932.1:38600-57810 GCF_000784355.1 Methanolacinia paynteri
GGCAAGGGCCGTTGATGCCTGATATTGATTCCTGGCATCTGTTTCAATTCTCATCATGCCGTCCCGCTCGTAGACCTTCAGGCCCGGGGTTGCCGCATTCGGAGCAGGCCGCCTGTATGTACCGTCGCCGGCGAACTGTCCCTTAAGCACGGCCCGGACCGCCGCCTTTGTTGCCTCATCGGTGACTATCACCGTAAGCTCGTCCCTGGAAAGCTGCGCTGGCCGCCGGGCCGCTTCAGCAAGAGCGGAGACGTTAGGGTGGTCGGCAAAATTCTTTTGAATCCATCCCGGAATATCGGCCCCGTCCGGGTCCGAAGAGTAGAAGGTCACCGCGTCGCCCGCCTCCCCGGCCTGCACCGTGAGGGAAGGCCCCGGTGTAATCCAGACGGTACCCCGGACCTTGCGCATCGACCATGAACGGTCGGCGGCGGTCTGCAACATCAGGTCGTGGAAGACCCGGTCCACGATCACAAACTGGATCTGGTCGTGCTCCACGTCCCCGAGCGATAACGGACATGAAGAACAGGCGGCATTCGACGGGCACAGAGAAGGCCGGGCGGGCGGCGAAGGCGTCACCATCTCCCCCGGGGCCGGTTTACCATACCCTTTGCAGGGTTGATTCACGGACGAGGGCAGGAGAGGCCCGGAAGTGAACACCGGACCGGGCCGATGTCCGGTATGTCCCGGATCATGTCCGCTATAATGTCCGGTATTCTCCGGGTGGAAATATTCCGGGCCTTCCCCCGATCGGGAGAGCGGCGGCTGTTCGGAGAGTTCCCCAGTTTTTTCCGGGGCCACCGGAGTAGTAGTATATGCAATACGCCGCCCCTGTCGGACCGGTGAAATGTCCGGCATGTCCGCAATCACTCTCCTTACATGCCGGTCCGTGCAACCGAGAGCCGCCGCAATTTCGGCAGACCCCGACGGCCCGGCCCCGGCGATATAGCGACGGATGCAATCAGCAACGGGCATCTTTTAGCCAGAGTGCATTTTTCCTGATGTAACCGAGTTTATGATAGAACATTGCGGTTTTCCGCTGGTCCCGGACGATTTCGATATAGTCGATGTTCGCCTTCTTGAGGATCTCGGCGATGTCGGCGTGAAGATTCTCAAATCTTCTTGATGTGCTATGGACGGTGGGGTGCCGCTCTTTCAGGTCGGTGTAGATTACCCTGGGGCCCAGCTCCGTTATCATGTAGGTGCGGATCTGAATCCCCTCGGCCTTCTCCCACCGCCGGATGGTCCCGATGAGCTCTGTTATGACGGCCTGCTTCATGCCGCATCCCACGATGACAGGTCTGTCTGGGTGGATCGGTGGGGTGCTCCGGTTGACCTCGGCGGATATCCGCGGCCGGACTGAATGGTCCCGTCGCACCATCGGCATATGGTCCCTGGTGTTTTTACATAGTGTATCTTGCACCGGGTACAGAGATGAGAGCGGGAATATTCAATTTCCTTCAGGGAGCCCGGGTTCATTGGGATATCCCCGGGAATGTTTGCCGGGTCTCTCTTCCCTCTTCCCGGGGGGCAGGGCGGCCCGGCGGCCGCATGTATTTGTCGAAGAGTTTGTCATACTCGACCTCGCTGATTTGCACGCGGTCGCGATCCGGGGAGCCGGGGAATTTGCCGGCCATTTCAAGGATGAGAAAGTATTCGAGAGGCATTATGGCACCTCGATGATGGCGCGGGAAAATTCCCGGTGCCGGGTCTCGATTTCAATGTGGACTTTTGCCAGTTCTGCGATGAGCTGGTCGCGTGCGTCGCACAGGTTTTGATATTTTTCATGCTGCAAAAGAGGACGGTCCGCCTCAATGGCTCTTTTATCGCCATCTGAAATATTGAGGAGACGGATATCGTTTTTATCGCGCCGGCGGATTTCGAGGAATTCGTCTTCGACGGCCTGTAGTGTTTCCTGTTCGAGCTCGGCGATGTCGCGCTGTGTCTCTTTCAGCAGGTTTGTTAAGTGCAGGCGGCGAAGTTCAAGGTCCCTGATGGGGTCGGTACGCGTTAAGGTGTTTTTGTCATGCTGGAATGCTTCCCCGGGGATTCCCCGGAGAACGGCCTCGTTTTGGGGCCGGTATTCTTTTTCTCTGTTAAGAAGTTCTTCCATTCATACCCTCCTAAATGGAGGATTTGAACTTCACTTTCAGAGTTCCATATCAGCACTGTTTTTTTTTGAAATTCTTTGGACGAGTAACTACTGTAAAAATATTCAAAAAAATTATCTGAGTGATCCAAACACTTTGTTATCAATAACTTCTGTTAGAGCAGACGCTTACAGATATGATAAGAATATAATTATGACAAACAGAAATATTTTCATCATGGAGCCAGATAAAACGGAGATGACTCCCCTAGAAAATTGTATAGAGAGCAATTCAAATTAAATAATATGTAAAATACGGAAAGAAATAGAAAATTAGCCCTGCGGAAATCCGAGCTACAACTAAAAATTAAAATTGACAATAAGACCGTAGATCACTGAATTAATGCGTTATATCAACCAAAGAGCCAAAACATGGATCTACGAACAAACAGATCAAAGTAAAATAGATAAGAAAAATGAGGCTAATTTATAAGTACACCATTCTTCTAAAAAATTAAATTTATCTAAATTCATTAAGTCTACTTGGCAAGGATATCCCATCGCAATATGATAAGCAGAAAGCTGCAACGTAGGACTGATTCTTAAATATACTATAAATTTCTTCAATTAATCCAGGGTCATCAATTTCGGATAATATTTTAGCAAAGACTCTTCCTACACTCCACCGGTTTGCATGATAACCCATAATTGGCAATCTTCGAACTATAATTAATTTAATATCATTTGAATCGGTCCAATTGAAGACATTTTGATAGAAATTAGCAATAACATCGCAATACTCAAACGAAGTGCTCTCTTCTGTATGTTCATCATATTGAATAAAAATCGTTTCGAATTCGGAACTGTAACCCTTTACCATCATCATTAAGATTTTATTATTAATCCTAGGAAGGCACCTAGTGTATAATGAATAATCTGGCGAATTTGAAATGAAGATATTCAATATATTTTTTATTCTCTCAATTATTGAATCTGGTTTTTCTTTAAGCATTTCAATTTCTTTTTTTAATAGAACTTCTGGTTTATCATAAGATCCAAATCTAATGTTATCTACCGCTTCATAAAGATCAGAAATTGATTGATACCTTTTACCAGGATCGAGTTGACAAGATCTTTTTATGATATGAAGGTATTCCCTGGGAATATCATCATGTCCAACTAAAGTACAAGGTCCTCCTGTCAAAATATATGATAATATTACTCCTAACGAAAAAATATCTGTGCGGTGGTCAACATCTTTAGCATTTTTTTTCTGCTCTGGAGAATAATAATTTTCAGTCCCCATCCCTACATTTGTTGAAGTTATAGACTTTGTGTCCCTTTCACAGAATACTCCCAGACCAAAATCAGATATTGCTGCAAAATAATTGTTGTTCTCGTCTAAAAATATCAACACATTATTCGGGTTTAAATCTCTATGAATTATTCCTTCTTCATGTGCCTTCTTTACTCCTTCCAATATATCAATAAAAAATCCCATTTCCGATTTTCCACGTTTATATTCCCTTATATATTCTCCTAAATTTCCTTCTGCCAGTGGCATTATAAAAGAATACTTTTCACTTTCTATATCATAACTGATAATTGGAACTATATTTTTATGTTTTATTTTTGAGAGGATTCTGATTTCTCTTTCGAATCTTAGTCTATATTCCTCATCAGCATTTAGAAGCACTTTTCTTGCATATTTATTTCCTGAATCGTCTTCAATTTCATATACTATAGCTTGACCTCCTTCACCAATTTTTTTCATTTCAGAATATTTTTCCATGATTCAGTATCATCAAGAACAAATAAAAACTCTGTGGATACTTTAATTAATCCCAAGAAAATCCATAAATTAATACTTTTTTATAATTTTACAATAGATCGATTTTTAGTTAAACAACCATTCTATTTCAATTAAATTTTAGAATAGAGATCAAATGATAATATCCAAAATATTTCATGAAAAATAATATTCGGAAAACTTCAACTATTCAAAGAATATCTTCATGATACCAAAATTGTATGTTTATCTTTCATCACCTTCACCACTCCAACCCCCGGAAACGATCACCTTATCCACACGGTTCCCGTCCATGTCCACCACCTCGAAACGGAAACCTCCCTCTTCGAAATGATCGCCCTCCGCCGGCACCCTTTGAAGTACATACATCACCAGGCCGGCGACAGTATCGTAATTGCCCCCTTCCTCCCCCGGCAATTTGTCCAGCGGAAGAATCTTTTTGACGGCATCGATGCGGGCCATTCCGTCGATCAGCCATGACCCGTCCTCCCTTTGGACGAACAGCTCCTTGACCTGCTGACCGGGCTCGCGGACAGACCCGACGATCGCTTCGAGGATGTCGTGCAGGGTTACGAGTCCGCTTATGTCCCCGTACTCGTCTGTCACAAGTGCAACATGAAAACCGGCCTCCCTGAAGCATTCGATGAGCTGCAGCACATGGAGAGTCTCCGGGACGAAAAGAGGCTCCCTGACCGCCGCCCTGATATCCGGTCTCCCGTGGTCGGCCATAACCGCGAGAACATTCTTCACCGACACGACACCGGCGATGTTGTCCAGGTCTCCCTCGTATGCCGGGAAGTTCAGGTGGCCGGCCTCTTTCATCCTGATAAGGTTCTCCTCATCCGGATCTTCAAGATCAAGTGCGACGATCCCGGGACGGTGCGTCATCAGGGATTCGACAGTCCGGTCACCGAGATCGAATACGCATTCGACCATGTTCTGTTCGGCCTTCTCGAAGACTCCCGCTTTCGTCCCCTCCTCGAGCATGATCCTGACATCATCCTCCGTTACCGCAGGCCCAGGGCTTTCCTTCACCCGAAGCAGTTTCATGACCGCTTTCGTCGAAAAGCTCAGGACGAACACCAGCGGAGCGGCAATTTTAGACAGAATCCGCATTGGCTTAGCAACTTTCGACGCGATATCCTCCGCATTATTCAATGCGATCCGTTTAGGGACGAGCTCTCCGAAAACAAGAGTCAGGTAGGTTATGGCAAGGACCACCAGGGTAATGCTGAGCGCCTCGCTGTACGGTGCAAGAGAAGGAAATTCAGTAAAAAAATCCGAAAGCTCAGCGGCCAGCGTTATACCGCCGAATGCACCCGCGAATATGCCGACGAGCGTTATGCCTATCTGGATTGTCGATAGAAAATTGGTAGGCTCTTCCGCAAGCTCCAGGGCGGCGGAGGCACGCTTGTCCCCTCCCTCCGAACGCCGGAGCAGCCGGGTCTTCCTGGCGGACACAATTGCGAACTCCGACATTGCAAAGAGACCGTTCAGTCCTATTAACAGTATTATAATGACGATCTCGATGAGCCAGGACATTTGCTGATGATAATACTTCGCGGATCACATTTAATAATTTATGCGGAGGTCCGGACAATACGACTGCCGGATGATCGTTTCCGCCCGGACCGTACCCGTGGTGTCCTTCGAACAAGAAACTCCAATCATTCTTCACGGCCTTTCGGAAACGCATCATAACGTATTGATACGTTGAACGGCGATAATATCATGATGGCAGAATTCCTTCCGACGACAAAAGACGACCTGGCCGCGATAGCCGGGATCTATAACCACTATATCCTGAACTCTTCGGTGACGTTCCACGGCGAAGAGATGACCGCAAAAGACCTGGAAGAGATAATCCACATAGCTCATCCGAAATACGCTTCATTCACGATTAAAGACGGGGACGATATAATCGGGTTCTGCTACACCATGCAATACAAAAAAAGACAGGCATACGACCGGTCCGCCGAACTCAGCGTATATTTAAAACCCGGGTACACGGGAAAAGGCATCGGCGATATGGCTCTCCGGCATCTCGAAGACGCCGAACGAGATGCGGGAATCCGGGTACTGATAGGAACTCTGTGCAGTGAAAACCGTGCAAGCACCCGGCTCCTGGAAAAGGCGGGCTATACCAAATGCGCCCATCTCAGGCACGTCGGTGAAAAATTCGGAAAAGTCCTCGACGTCATAATATATCAAAAAGAGATCTGATCCGGCGTATCCCTCTTTTTCGCCCGGAATCCGGGTCTCCACAGGCTATTCTCCCGCAGTCTGATCAATACGGAAAATTCCCCGTTACTTGCGGGTACACCTGCAGAAAAATAAAAAAGCGGGGAAGGGTAAAGATGAATCAGAGCCCTGCCCTTGTTACGATGACGTCCGCAACGTCCTTCGCACTTTTGAACGGAAAGTCGGAGGGTTTAAGCAGCGTTCCGGCTTCTCCTGCAGTCATCTTCAGGTCCCCGACGCAGCATGTCGTGTCGGCTCCGTCAGGGAACGCAGCGATGAGGTCTTCGGGTGTTGCAATAGGGAACTTCGCACCGGCGAGTGCACCGGTGATTTGTGCATGGATCTGGTCCTTTACCGAAACATTTCCTTCGTCGATCATCGCCGCGACATCTCCGGCGGCTTTTGCGATCGAGCAGTCGGGGCTGTGGGTCTCGCACCCGAAGCATGCACTCTTGATTGTCTTCAGGGATTCTTCCGCCTTTTCAGCGGTCACATCTGTTCCTGTGTACTTCCATTTCGACATCTTTGTCACCACAATTAGTAAGAGGGGCATAAATATATACTTGAGCGTCAGTAGAATATACTGAAAGGGAGCGGTACAGAAAAATGACCTCAACCCTCATTAAAAAGTAGCTGTGATATAATAGCGGGTGAAAGATCGTGGAAGCGATACAGGATAACCGGACGGAGATCGGCGAACTGAAGACAGAGATCTCCGAGCTCAGGAACGAGCTCAAACGGTTCATTACAAATTCCAACAGGCAGCACATCGATTCTGTGCTCGAAGAGCTGAAAGAGAATTACGCGGATCTCTTCAGGAACCAGGAGGTCGAGACCGCGAAGGGCGATCTCTCCGCACACATGGTAGGTAACTGTGCGATGCGGGAGAACTGTTTCGGGGTATTCATGGAGTTCCTGCAGAACACGGCGAAGCACATAAAGGACGGAAACGTATCCGACGAGATCATCAGCTCGTACAGGGAGGAGCTGGAGAATCTCAGGAGCAAAGGACCATTCGAGAAATGCGACACGTGCTTCTCCGAGGTCAGCCGCCTCTTCGAAAAACAGGTCGGCCTCATGGAGTCCCTCGGCATATACAACAGGGCCGAAAGCGAAGACGGGATACCGGAGATCGACGACGAAAAAGCAGTCAGGGAGATCCTCGAACCGGTTGCAAATATCCAGAGGTTCCAGATCTTAAAATCGCTCATCACACAGACAAGAACCTTCTCCGAGATCTCGCAGATGACCGGGCTTCGCGGCGGAAACCTTCTCTTCCACATCAAAAAGCTGACCGATTCGGGGATGATCTTCCAGGGGCACGAGCGGGGCGATTACATGATCACCGAAAAGGGCTACAGGACGATGAAGGCGATCTCCGAACTGGCCGGGCGGGTTTATTAAAATTTACTTTCGTCCTATGTTCAGGACGAACGGCATTCAATATCTTTTTTGACAATCCATAAAGAGAAACTCGATCTTTTCCCCAGGCGCCTTTCTTTTCCGTTCACAGGCCCACCCCGGGGACTGCAACGGTATCAAAAAAATCTAGTACCCGGTTTTCACCGAGAGGGTACTGTTGATATCGAGATACTCGCCGGTCCGGTCGTTGTACTGGGGCCAAGTCGTCATTGAGCCGCCGTTCGGGTTGCCGGTCTTTGCAAAATTTGTCCAGGCATCCACAAGGGTGTCGCTCACAAAAGGATCTGCGTTCAGTTCCGGCCCGGACCCGAAGAGCAGCAGGGCCTCGCTCCCGTGGAATACCCCGTTCTCCTGGCCGATCTGACCGGGAAGGAGATAGGAGTACCTGTACAGGTACGTGTCCGGGCACAGATCCGCCATCGATCCGGCAGCAAACTTTGCCGAATCGGCAAAATCGTAGCGGGTCATGATCTGGCCGAGGCGGAGCTGGACTTCATCCGTGGACCCGGCAGGGTACTGTGCGAGAACAGCGTCCGCTTCCTCCCCGAAATAGTTCCTGATCAGGGACTGGTATTCTGAAACGCTCATGTTCGCATCGGCGGAAAGTGTCTTCCCGTCATCGGCATTTGTCCCGATAACGAACGGAACCGGATTCTCTTTGCGAAGCAGGAAGAGGTTGTCCACTGAGTCGGGGAGAATCCACCCGTCGATGGTCGGCTCGAATTTAAGGGTATGGGTGTTCTCCCATGCAGATGCCGGCCACGGGGTTGCATTGATCAGGTCCGAAACACTCACGTTTCGCATCTCCGCAATTGCATCCGGGCCCGTGCATCCGAGGCTTGCAGCGTACTCCAGCCCGAACTGCTCTGCATCGGCTTTTGAATGGACATTGTCGATCGTCGGCCCGTCCGCCCAGAAGGGGCCGCTCTCGACCAGTGCCTGCTGGTAGAGCCCTTTGCTTTCAGGGCTGACCAGGTGGATCAAGACGCTCTCTCCTCCTGCGGACTGCCCGAAGATGGTCACACGTGAAGGGTCGCCACCGAACGCATCTATATTATCCTGCACCCACTGCAGGGCTGCAGCCTGGTCCATTATCCCGTAATTGCCGGAGGAGTTATGGGGGGATTCGGCATCAAGCAGGGGATGGGCAAGGAACCCGAGAGCGCCAAGCCGGTAATTGGGAGTGACGACGACGACACCCTTTTCCGCGAGCACTGTCGCGTTATAAGCCGCCAGGGTGCCGACCGGCGCCACCTTCCCGAATGCACCGCCAAAGAAGAAGACCATGACCGGCAGTTTCTCGTCGGCAGTCTTCGCAGGGGTCCAGACATCGAGATACAGACAGTCTTCGCTCATTACCGGTCCACCGGTTTCGGGATCAGGGGTTATCGGCTGGGGAGGAGCAGGGCTGTAGTTCGTTCCGTCCCTGACACCTGTCCACGGCTGCACGGGTTCCGGCGGTCTCCACCGGAGATCTCCGACGGGAGGACTTGCGAACGGGATATTGTGGAAGACCCGGAGATCGCCCTGCTGAATTCCCGAAATAACTCCGGCATCGGTCGTCACGAGTGGCGCCTGGACCGAAGAGGGAGTTGGTGTTGCGGTCGCGGGCTGCACCGTGTCCTTGTTTTCAGTGCAGCCGGCAACGAAAATAGCAGAAATTACCATTGCCATGAAGAGAACTATGACCAGTTTTTCCAGAAAAATCACCTGTGTGTCCTCAGATGTTCGTTTATGGATATTTCAGCATTGTGTTTCTCGCGGGCGGCGTCCTCATCCCGGCCGACAGACCCCTCTCTGGATATCATTGCCTGCATTCCTTTACACTGCCGCAAAATTATTAATCATGACGTGATGATGATAAAATACAACTGGTAAAAATGTCCGAAGAATTTACACGAAACCAGAAGATTTTGGGGAGTGCTGCAGCATTTTCAGTCTGTTTACTCCTGGTAGCATATTTGTTCACTCTTGTCCTAGGATTTCTTTCGCTCAAGTCCCCTGCAGATCCCATAGGCGATCCTTACTTCACGATCCTGGAACTGCTGATAGTGGTGATAGCACCTCTGATGATTCTCGTCATGGTCGTCGTCCATTACAAATCCTCTCCCGGGAACAGGATGTACAGCCTTCTGGCAGTTGTGTTCATGGTTATAATGGCAGCTATCACCTGCAGCGTTCATTTCGTCATTCTCACGGTAAGCAGGTCGATTGTCGCCGACGGGTTCCCCTGGGCTTCGCAGTTTTTCTCTTTCGTGTGGCCTTCGGTCACCTACGCACTTGACATACTCGCATGGGACCTCTTTTTTGCCCTCTCGATGCTTTGTGCCTCACCTGTATTCAGGAAAGGCAGGCTGGAGAATGCGACCCGGGCCCTCATGATCGTCAGCGGGATACTGAGCCTGGCAGGATTCATCGGCGTCGCTCTTTCAGATATGAATCTCCGGAATATCGGCATCATCGGTTACGCAGTGGTCCCTATAGGGGTTTTTCTTCTGCTCGGGATCGTCTTCTGGCGCAACCGCGATGAATATAGCATGCAATTATCCTCTGTTGAACAGACCCAAAGTTAAAATATCATCCTACTTAAGGATTGATTGTTCCAAAAAGGAGGGCGGAGATGCTTTTTATCGCAATGGTGAAATTCAAAACACAGCTTTCAAAGGAAACAGTCGAAAAGAACATGAAGGATATCGAAGCGGATGCGAAGAGCGGGATCAAATATCACGGCATTTGGTGGACGCTCGGGAAGTACGATACGGTAGTCATGTTCGAGGCTCCGGACGAAAAGGCGGCGATGAATATGGCTTTAAAAAGAGCGGACCGGATGGATATTGAGATGATGGTTGCCGTCCCGGCTGACCCTTCAAACCCGCAGGGCCCCGTAACGTGAATTAAGGTAGCCTTCGGCCATCTGCGATCTTGCGCTGTTGTGAGTGCATAAGAACAGGACTTTTTTCTTCATTTTATTCCACTCTTGCGGAGGGTTGGTTTTGCTGTTTAATATTATAATCTAAAAAAGCGGAAGAGAACGATCTCTTCCTTACTGCATTTCATCTCTCTTCAGGCGCCGGGGAAGGACTGGCCTTCGGACTGTCCGCCACAGGGAAGGGAGAAGTGGATCTGCTCGATGAGCCAGCGGTTGCCGTTGTTTCTCAGGACCATCGTCGACCTGCCGCAAATGGTCTGTTTCTCCGATCCCGGGACGGTGAATGTGAGGGCGCTCCTGGTCATGACCCATGCCACCGTCCCTTCGCCGTGGATCTGCGTCTCCGTGAATTCCACCGCTTCGACGTCCGCCTGGCTCATATCCCGCTGGATCTGTTTTGCAAAGGTTTCGTGATCCCTGATTTCCTCGTCCGGCCCGCTTCCGAACCCGCAGACGTTCTGGGAAAAGATATTCATCATTGCATGAAAGTCCTTTGTCTTGTATGCGGTGGCATACGCTTCCATCGCCGCCCGGACTTCTTTTTCCTGTGCTTCCGATAAACTCATGGTAAACGGTTATCTGTTCCGGTTGTATTTGGTTTTTTTCTTTCCTTCACCCGCATGCATTTTTAACCCAGCATGTGGAAGGGTCAGTAAAGAACATCTCCCGCCTCCTGGTTTTGAAGGAGCCGGGCGATTTTATATTCATGGTCTTTTCCCAGCAACTGTTTTTACGACACATAAAAAAATTATCACAATTCTAACCTCGGACATTTCTGAAGACGAAAGCCCTCACTTATCCCATCTCTGAAATTCTCCAGAAGAACTTCATGAATACAAATATAAGACCAAACAAAACTGCCGAAATGATCACCATCTCCACGTAAAGGGCAACCGAGTTCATAATGAAAAATACCTCATTCGAAGAAGAAAAGGAAGTCAGCAGTTGAAATACAGGAGATCCCGAACCTCCACTCCCGAAAACCATTCCAAATCCGTATATGAAGCGTCCGCAAACTGCAATAACAGTGCATAAAAAGAGAACCACATACAGAAAACGGCCGGGGAATAGTCGCCTGACGGCCATGAACGATGTCAGCACACCCATTGACATGATCGCCAGGTCGAGCAGAACCGAAGACCAAAAATTACCGAAAAACGCTAACAGAACACAGAAAATCAATCCCACGACAACAGGAACAACCGGAGCAAACCTGTCTGCCGGAGGCCGGATCTTTGTCAGGCTGTAATAGAGCAGAAGAGAAAAAATTCCAGAGAATACGGCTGGTAAGAGAATAATAATTACGAAAAACTTACCCAATTCCAGAATTGCACTAAGAAAAATCATGACAAATCACTATTTATTTCCAATTATTACATAAGCATCAAAATTCATCAGGCCAATCACCAGGATGAAAGATAAAAATCAATTTCCCCCTTCCCCGGCAATGTCATTCCTTATCATCTCCGAAATTTTAAGGCCGTAAATTATTCCCGAAACAATCAGGAGAGGCATCGCGAAAAGGCCGGCGAAGATAAAGATTATGAACCCGGCCGTGACATCGGTCGTCATAGGACCCGTCCCGTAAACGAGGGCGATCAGGCTCTGTACCAGAACAAGCAGGATCAGCGCCGAAACAAAGGATGCTGCGATAAAAGGGACTTTCAGTACCTGCCGGAACTCCTTAGTCGCGGCAGCAATCAAAAACAGCGATGCCGGGGCTATCAGGAGATAAAACACTATTTTTAACGACGGGGCTAATACATGAAGCCCATAGAAAACTCCCGGCATTGCCGTATAGACAGATTCCATAATTATTATCACGAGAAGAAGCAGGGGGTAGGGAAAACCGATCCACCACATTCTCCTTTTCTTCCTCAGGTAGAATAAAAAAGCGACTGCACCTACGAAGGGGACGACCGGAAAGATCACAGGAAGAACGGTCCCTGAAAAGAATATAGAAAATATCAGCAGATAGCCCACGAACGCCATAACCGGCGAATAAATTAATATAAACTGTCGTATATCATAATTCACCGACATTCCCTCCTGCCTGCTCTTCCAAAGGACACCCGTAATCACCGGTAAGTACTGAGGAATAATAGATCACCTCTCCTTTCGCCGGATCAATATGCAGAATAGGAACCGTATAATATGAAACATCAACGGGTATCTCCGAGCCTACGGAGTCGTCGACCATAAAGATCAGGTAATACGAGTTTGTAGTCGTTGCATTTTGGGAGGTCATTACGAATTTCGATCCTGTACTCTCCCCCGGAGCGAGACTGTAAGACTCATTAGCCAGTGTAGTGTTCGATCCATCATTGATGATCACTGAAACCGAATGCGACCCATTGAGATCCATGTTGACAAGACTGAAGACAGAAGTCGGAGGCGGAGGACACGAATCCGGAGAATCCTCTGGAGAAGGGATCAATTGAACTGCCGAAACTGCGATCACAAGAATTACCAAGGATATCCCTGCCAATACAACGGTTTTTTTCATTCAATTCCCCCTGGAACTACCTTCCCTCCGGGTATTCGTTGATCTTCGTCAGGATGATTTCACCGCCGAGTTTTATGAGCGTAACGTTCCCGACGCTCCTCGTATCCACCATTGCTCCGCTCGGAACCTCCATCATGTGCACCTCGTTCGAATCATAGACCGCATCAAGCTGGACTCCCGAACTGTCGAATATCCTGCATATCCCGTCGGTCCCGCAGTCGATTATCCAACCGTATTCGACTTCGGTGCTCCGTGTTGACGTTCCGGGAGGAACGATAAGCCACCCTCTCTCAGGCAATTCCGGTTTGATGCTCTCGTTTACGACAAGTTCAGGCAGTTCGAGCGCGGACCAGTTGATATAATTCCCTCTTCCCGAATAATCCTCCCTTGGGACGATGATGTCAGTAGAAACGTACTCTTCAATTTTCGGGGAATAATTCATGGAACTGACAACAACCGCGTATTTACCGTTGTTCAAGCGCGATGTATTGATTAATGCGGAATAATTATTGGCACCACCGGTCCCGGCGAAAACAGTCGCGTTCCCTTCGGCAAGTTCACGGGAGAAATCATAGCTCTTCGTAGTGGTATGAAGAGTGATCGTGGTAATCTCTACGCCAAGCTCCGTTCCGGGAGGAAGGTTCGTAGTCCCCGAAACCACCGTGATCCCCTCAGTTCCGGCCGTGACAGGATCTATTTCAATCCATTTCTCCGGGGAATCAACCGGGCTGTGATCTATGACATATTTCTGCTCCGCGATATTATGCCCGATTTCCAGTGCAAGCAAGAGGCATGCCAATATTATTACCACAATTACTGCCGGAATGATTTTTTTCTTATTGTCCATTTTCCCCCTGGTCCGGTATCAGTGTGGTTGTTTCCAAAACAATTCGGAATTCCCCCGACTCATCCTTTTGGAGTAATATGATGAATTATGATTTCATCATAGATACCTCCTCCGGCGAAATCACACGAAGCAGGCGATCGACAGATCGATCCCGTGCTCCATATCATATTGTCCGATACTCGTTCGGGACGATCATTTTCAGAGCGAACAGAACCATACACGTTTCCGCAATGATCCGGACGATTGCGACGGAGGTTTTGCAAAGATGATGAGATGGAGAGAAAGAATTTAAGGTAAGATTCAGGAAACATTAACCGAATACTCAAGGGCATTGGCCGGGAAAACATATATACAATTATTGCAATACAGCGCCTCATGGGATCAATTCCTGGCGCTTTTAAGGACGACCACGAAATGGGGTTTAGGTTGATTGGGTTTGGGTATTTTCTGGCAGGAATCATTATTATACTGGCTATTATAATAGCTGAAGCCGTTTATCCTGGATATCATGTAACGCAGTATATAAGCGATCTTGGAGCCCCATCCCTGAGTCCCCACCCGTGTATATTCAACATTTCTATCATTATTTACGGCTTTATTGTTTTTTTAGTGAGCCTTTTTTTCCTTCTCCAGAATAGGAGTTCAGGGAGCGGCAACAGGTGCTCATCAACAAATTCAAAAACAATATCTTTCATATTTATCATGATTTCAGGAATTTGTGCCATTGGCGTAGGTGCGATCAATGAAGATTTGGGAGTTGCCCATACACTTTGTGCAGCCTTCACTTTCATATTCGGGATTTTAGCCGCCTTTTTTTCAGGATTTTGGGTTAAAATCCCTTATAATGTAATATCAGCTATTATCGCGGTTTTTTCTTTTATTGCATTACTTTTCCTTGTAGCTGAAATAGACTTGGGAATCGGACTGGGTGGTATTGAAAGAATGGTTGCTTATCCCCTGATCCTCTGGGAAATGGGCCTGGGAGGCTACCTCATGAATGAAGGAAAGGCGATGGTCCTTAAAGAACAGCCGGAACAATCAGATAAAAATTTTATTTTATAAATACGAATAAAAAGCTGAACAGGGACATCACGTCAAATTCCGGTTAGTTAATCCGGATTTTTAACGGTTATGACCTGCGAAAAAGATCAGTCCCTCTTCCTGCTCTTCTTCACCTTAACCAGCGTTACGTAAGAACCGGTCGCAGTTTTCTTTCCGGCGGGAGTCTTTTTAGGTCTTACAGGAGCCTTTCTCAAAGGCCGGGCACTTTCGATCTCGATACCCCTCTCTTTACAGATCTCCTTCATCTTCGGGGGAAGCTCCTTCCACCGCCAGAGACCCCAGGTCCGGTACTCTGGGGGAAGACTCTTCTTCCCGGCACGTTTGTCGAGGAATTTGTCCCAGCGTTCTGCAAGTTCGGGATGCAGGCTCCGCACTTCCTCGTACTCGCTCTCCAGCATCGCCGGGCAGAGATAGCACCCGATCCTCTCCAGCCCTTTCTCGTACATCGGGTTAACAGGAATATTCTGCCACCAGATGTACAGGTAGACCTCGAACGCCCGCCAGCTCCGGATCGGGGAAACGTTCAGCTGGAGCGGATTAACCGGGTTTTCGCTGACCTCTTCTATTCCCGCACGGTTCCACGACTCATACCAGCGGTTGCCCTGCACGGTCACGCATGGGCCGATATCCACCAGGTATTTCCCGAGAGGATCGATCTTTAAAAGTTTGCAGCACCAGCGGTCGTCCTTAGTCGGAGGTCCGGACTTCTCGACAAATCTCCAGAAGTCGTTTCCTTTATCAATGACCTCTACACCGGTGGAACGAACGAACTCGATCGTCTCCGGGAACTCAAGTCCGGTATCGATGAAAAATGCGTCCTCTATCCCGGCCTTCCGTGCAAGGTTGAGGACGACAGTACTGTCTTTCCCGCCCGAAAAAGAGACGTTCGCAGTCGGGCGGTCCTTCATGTGCTGCTTTATAGTCCTGACTGCATTGCGTTCGAGATTCTTCAGGTGGTTCTTGTTTACCCGGATTACTTCATCCCAGTCAGGATCGGGAACACTTGCAGGCTCGACTGGAACGAGCTCCTTCACCTTGATCATTTTGTCCTTTACAATCCCGGTTCCGTATTTATTCCTGTATTTTACAATCACCGACCCATCGGGGACGGGCCTTGTAAGCGGGAGTCTCTTTCCGCCGATCCTTCCCTGGTCCTTCGAATAACCGGTGTCCGCCTCGATGTCGACTATGCCCTTAGTTACATGATCTATAATGAACGGGAGAGCCTCGACAGCGATATCGAACCTGTACACCCTCTCCACCGGATCGAAGATCAGCCAGCCGAACCTCTCACCGTTCATGACGACAAGATCGGTACGATCCGCACCCCCCGATTTATTGAGAAGAATAACCTTCGAAAGAGGTACCGGCCCGAATTTCTCATGAACAAGATCTTCGATAAGCGCCATATCCCTTGAAAGTGCCGGCCTGACCTCATAGGGTTTTAAGAGCTGAACGCCCTTCGACTCGCCGCCACAAGGACAGGTCTTTCCCACGAGCGGAACATTGCACTTCGGACACCAGTATAGTATTTTTTTGAACGGAGGATCGCGGTTCACATTAATAAAAGGGGTTTTCGGGGTGATAATGATAACCGGTATTATTTCCGGCCACCCTCGAATTTCTTCAAACTCGCGGCATCGTCATATATCCTCGCCCTTCCGTTTGCCTTCATCTGTTTCCTGACCGGCCTGAGCTTTTCGAGAAAAACGAGACCCGGTTCCGCACCATAGCAGGCGGAGATCTCGTCGAGGATCTCTTTTCTTGAAGGAATCGAGCCTTCAAAAGAGAGGACGAACTCGATCTCCTTCCTGTTCAGATCAGGATTCTCCTCGTATTTTTTGAATTCTATATCTATCGTTCCCATAATTACACTATATTTCTCACGGACTTATATCATAATAGCAGTACCCCTAGAAGGTAGGATGCGGCATTGACAAAGGCGGAAATGATCACGGAATATAGCGGTTTTACCCGGAGCAGATACCAGATTACCGCCGATTCCACAAGAACCACGATGATCTCCCCGTTCAGGGGATACCATGACATATCGAGATAAGGCGGCATCACGAACCACAGGTAGGGAAGGGTTAGGGCGGTCATCAGCAGGCCAGTCGCAAGAATGTACCACACGGACTTTTCGGATTTCAGGATATACCGGACTGCAACGAACAGGAGCGGGACCTCGATTATCCATGTGAAGATGAGGGACTGCAAAAAAAGAGTTTCGTAGAGCATCTATCTTCCGGCCCTTAATAATTCGTTGATAACAGGGGATATACAAATTTCTCCCATAAATCAATCCAGAAATTGTTCCTGTATACTATCCCCGGTTCGGAGTGGATGACCGGGATTTCAGTATCGGTCTCGATTGCAGTCCCGATTATAGTCCCGTTTTCATAGGCAGGGATCTCGTAATAGAGGCTGCAGTCCCTCTGTATAGGATCCCCTTCGGGATCGCAGTAATCATCGCAGGGCACCTCTATCATATAGCTCGTGCAGTTAAGATCGATTGAATCAGCCCTTTCATCGCATTCACAGTATTCAGGCGTTAGAACCATAGTAACCCCGTCGATCTCCAGAGTCCTGGTATCAGGCGGGTACAGTTTCTTTTTATCGAATTTTTCGAGGTACTGATCACACGATTCCCGTTCCTGCGCACGTAATTCACTCTCGTTTTCAAAACACTCTCTGGTTTCGTTTGTGGTCAGGCGGCAAACACCGGTTTCGCGTTCGAAATGCACAAGATTTGCCCTCCTGTTACAGTTCGGAATCGGAGTATCTCCGACGTTATCGATTTCGAACGTCTTCCCGTCCGTCTCGCCGCAGAGAGAACAGTAATCGATCACCCTGTAGTTGAGATAGAAGGGCTCGAATATTTCGTCCCCGTAATGATCCACCGTTGCGGAATACGAGAAAACATCGGTCCGGTTATATGTGCCGGGTTCTCTTCGTACATAATTACTTCCCCAGTAATTATTCCGGTTAGGATCTGAATTATCCACAACATAGCCGTAACAGGTGACGGTAAAAGAAACGGAACCATTGTAAGGCTCTCCGTTCTTTTCGAAGAATACCTTGGATGATGTCGCGACACGGGCATCCGCCATAGCCGGCAAACAAAAATACGAGACTGCAATCGCTGATAAAACCAATATCGCAGCCAGTTTCCTGTTCGGAAAATAAATATCCATGAAACCCCCTTAAATCGAATTCCTGACAGGATTCGATTAATTATATAGATTATCATCCGGGAGCATTAAATAAATATTCACCATACCGTTGAACAATCCCTCGTGCAGGAATATTAAAAGATATGATAGCAGGTATCTGCCATTCTGTTTTTGTGAAGAATTACGATGACGAAAAAAGATATTTGTCCAGCCAGTCGAGTTCTTCCCGGACCTTCCTGTACTGGTGAACGTAAGTTGTCGGGTGATGTTTCTCGCCCGGGAACATCAGGAACCGGACAGGAGCAGAACTCCCTTCGAGATATGTCCTGTATGTCGTAATCGCAGATGCAGGCTCCACGTTGGCGTCCTCCGTTCCGATCATCATCAGGAGCGGAGTCGTGACATTCGCTGCATTATATATAGGCAGGATATCGAGGAACATTTCGGGGTCCTGGTAAGGACTTTCACCATAGTACATCTTCGTCATGATCATTCCGTTCGTATTGGCGTTCTGTGCCTGGTCCTCGGCAGTCCCGGCCCCGGCAATCGCGGCTTTGAGCGACGTATCTTTTGTTATCAGTGCGAGAGTGAGAATCCCTCCGTTCGACCATCCGGTCGATGCCGTCTGTGACAGGTTGATAATCCCCTGTTCGTCAAGATACTCTTTCCCGGAGATCAGGTCTTCTACGGGCAGGTCGTAATAATGACCGTTCTCGATCGATTCCGCAAAGTCGAAGCCGTAATTCAGACTGCCATGATAGTTTACGGACAGGAGAACCGCACCCATTTCCGATATCATGCAGTACGGGAACTCCCAGGTATCCCTCCAGCTGTCAAAATCGGTGTAGGTCGGCCCGCCGTGGATGACGAAAACAAACGGGTAATCCTGCCCTTCCATGTAGCCGGGGGGGTATCTTACTATTCCTTCGATCTGATCGCCGAGTGCACCGGTCCAGTGGATTACTTCAGAAGATCCGCCGAACTCCGATATGATTTCGGGATTAAGATCCGTCAACTGCTCTTCGTACAGGATAGTGCTGCCGGAGACCTCTGCCGAGTACAGCTGCGGCGGGTTGCTGGCCGAATTGAAGTCGTAGACGATCTTTTTTCCGTCGGGAGTCGTTTCAATCGCGA
>NZ_KN360933.1:0-2657 GCF_000784355.1 Methanolacinia paynteri
CGCCACGAGGGGGAGGGTCACAGGGAGGGGGAAACATCCCCCGCCCTGTAATGATCACACTCTGTTTCTGCACTCGCACCTTCCGATCGTAATAAAGACAACCAGCGAAAGAACGGCGGTAAAAATGAAACCCATGAAATAACTCACGTACTGAGACAAAAGCCCCGATGCATACGGGAGAAACGTCATCCCACCATAAGAAGCAGTATTGAATAGACCGACTACAACTCCCTGCCTGTAGCCTGTCCCGGCCAGAAAATCCGTCTGCCCGACCAGGATGAATCCCGCTATTAAACCGACGAGTACAAAAACAATTATAATAGGCAAAATTCCCGCTTCAGGTGCAAAATAGGCAAGCGCAACGGAAATCGCCATAAGAAGCGCCCCCGTCCTGATAACCGGAACAGGACTGAACGAAGCTCTCGATGCGATAAGAGACGAGACGATCGTCGACACATTCATGATCCCGATTATGATGCTCAAAACGACAGGGCTTTCATCAGTAAATTCAGGATACAATGATGTCAGAACGCCGGTCGAACCTACAAGGATTATCGTCGAGAGGTACAGCCACCGGTAATCCGATATAATCCTCAGGGTCTCCGCCTCGGCCTTCACAACCTGAACGCTCTCACGGGCTGATAGATTCAGCATGAGAGGAATTACCGATGCAAGAGTAAAAAATACCATTCCGCCCCTTTCCCCGAAAGGCTCCTCCAGAAGTCCTGTTACAATGAGACCGAGAACAAGTCCCAGGTTAAGGAAACCGAAGAAATACCCGCTAAGCCGCTTGTGATCCTTCCGTTCGTTGACCCACGAGAGCGCAGCGGATATGAACATCCCGGCGCCTACCCCCTCAATGACCCTGAAGAGAATTACTTCATACGCTCCCTGAAAAAAGACGATGGCAGCGCCTGATATTATAGTCAGTATCAGACCTGCTCTGATTAAAAGAACCTTCCCGATCTTATCGGACAATAACCCTGCAGGGTAGACTGTCAGAAAGGCACCCAGAAAATAAGCTGAGTAGATCGCACCCTGTACTGCCGGGAGTTCTTTTGCAAAAGAGGGAAGAACCGGAACCACTGCATTTGAAAGCGCCATTACGACGAATACGCCAAAAATTATCGAAAGGCGTTCTTTCATATGCAATGTATCCTGTTTATATCATCCTGTATGTTTCAAGATTTCTCGGTGCATGCGTCTCGATCCTGAAACGCTTGTATATCGAAGACGCAAGGTCGATCGCGTTCTTCTCGTCCCCGTGAATCGTAAAGACCTTCTCAGGCCTCGGGTTCAGGTGATTGATATATCTCATCAGCTGGTTCCTGTCGGAGTGTCCCGAGAAACCGTCGATCGTCTGGATTTCGAGATTGATCACTATACTGCCGCGCCGGCCCAGGGGAATCTCCTTCCAGCCCTTCTGGATTCTCCTTCCCATGGTACCGTCGGCCTGGTAACCGACGAATATCAGCATGTTCTTTTCGTCGCCGGCAAGGCCGTTCAGGTATTCCATCACAGGCCCACCGTTCAGCATACCGCTCGTCGTGATAATGATCGAGGGCTCGCCCCCGATGACATTCTCCCTGATTGCCGGTGAGTCGACCTGCACGAAGCAGTCCGAGAGGAACGGATTCATGCCGTCCTGGAATATCTGTTTCCTGAGTTCAGGGTTGAGATATTCGGGGTATGTCGTATGAATTGCCGTCGCCTCCTTGATCATTCCGTCGAGATATACCTTCACCTTCGGGATCTTCTCAAGCCTCATGCCTTCTTCGAGGGTCAGCATGACCTCCTGTGAACGTCCTACAGCGAATGCAGGGATGATTACCTTTCCGCCGCGGCTGATCGTGGTATTGACGGCCTCGTAGAGCTTCTCCTCCGCATCATTCTTGGAGGGCTGGATATCATTTGCACCACCATAGGTGCTCTCCACAAAGATCGTCTCGAGCCTCGGGAACTGGGAAGTCGCAGGGCCGAACAGACGCGTCTTTCCGTAGTTGAAGTCCCCGCTGAACGCAATATTGTACAATCCGTCGCCGACGTGGAAATGAGCGATTGCCGAACCGAGAATATGGCCGGCATTGTGATATGTAAGCTTAATGTCAGGCGCGATATCGGTCACACTTCCATAGTTGAGAACGATTGATCTCTTCAGGTATTCCTGCACCTCCTTTGAGGTATACGGAGCCTGGTTCGCCTCGTTCGTGACGACTTCAAGGTAATCGAGCTGGAGCATTACCGCAAGATCCCTTGTCGCCGGGGTGCTGTATACAGGACCTTCAAAACCGTACCTGTACAAAAGAGGAACGAGCGCACAGTGATCGAGGTGGGCATGAGTCAGGACCACAGCATCAAGCGTGTTTAAAGGATAGATCTCAGGAACATAGAGGTAAGGGACTCCCTCGGTGCTTCCCGGCTTCTCCCCGCAATCGATTAGGACCTTGCTCTCCGGTGTAGACAACAGGAACGCGGCCCTGCCGACCTCCCTGCAGCATCCGAGCGTGGTAACACGGACCCATTTGTCCTTGCTTGTAACATCCCTGTGAATTCTCCGGCCGATCGTTCTTAAAAATTCTTTTCTCTCGTCCTTAACCGATCTCAGGTACTGGCGGATCTGTTTGACGGTCGTGCTCTCGATCGGGGGAGTCCTGACA
>NZ_KN360933.1:2785-36076 GCF_000784355.1 Methanolacinia paynteri
CCCCGCACCGTCCGGAACCACGGACTTTATTTCTTTTGCAGCGATCTCCGGGTCTTCGAGGACATTAGGTCTGACAACTATTCTTTTCCTCAAATCCCGTGCAAGAATCTTGATAAGATCCGCTTCATCGGCGAACTTCTTGGGATCGTCGGTATATATAACCAGTTCCGGGCCTTCAAATTCAACATTGGATACATTGATCCCCGCAGGGACTTTGTCGTTGATCTTGTCCTTAAGCTCTTTAAGCCTCTCTTCTATCAGCATGTTAATATCGTTCCTAAAAAAGAAAAAAATATATAATTTCTATTTTTGTATTCCTTTTTCCATAAATTCTTCATATTTGTCTTTCGTTATAACAACAACACTAATGTCCTCGCCTGATGCCGAGTCACGTCTCATAGCAGAACGCAATGCGCGGATTGCAAGGTCGACACAGTCCTTTTCGGGCATATTTTTCTCGAACCTGTCTTCAAGGACACCGTATGCAAAAGGAGAACCGGAACCGGTAGCGACGATATCATCCTCAGGGGATGCTCCGCCAAGTGCATCCACGGAATATATCGAAGGTCCGCCGGAGTCCACTCCGCCTACGAGGAGCTGTACGTAGTAGGGCATCATCCTGTTGTTGTTCAAAATATTGCTGAGCACGGATGCTGCCGCTCCTACTGACATCTCTCTGCCTCTTCGTATATTGTAGAGGCTGCATTCCACCTGGACCCATCTTGCCAGCTGCTGGGCGTCTCCTACACCTCCTGCAGTCGTCATCCCGATCCGGTCTGCGATCTGGTAGACCTTCTTGGCTTTCTTGCTGGCGATCATATTTCCCATAGTCGCCCTTCTTTCTGTTGCCAGAATAACTCCGCCATCAAAAACAAGTCCGACTGTTGTTGTCCCTTTAAGTATATTTTCAGAGGTACTCTGCATGTGCATCATAAACACACTCCTAAAATTAAGATTAAAAGGTTTTAAAAACGCTTCAGATATAAAAAGGACTTTATTGTTATTAAAGTTTTGCCCTTTTTACAGAAATTTCAGCGAATTCTGTAACAAAATCCGTTTTGACCCCTTAAAATATGATAAATAATTCCTTTATCTCAGTACTCCGGTTTTTCAAGGCTCCACGTCTGAACGCCATAATCTCCAAGGTCCACCGAAAGGTACGCATCTTCATCATCAAATGTCTGACCGGGAATGTTTTCTATTTCAAAGACGAGAACCGATTTGTAGATCTCTCTTCTTTCAACCTTCTTCGACTGATAAGGCTCTCCGGAGTTCTCCAGGTAATCGCTTACATCAAGCGGTGCATAATCCGTTCCACTGTACTGAAGCTTAAACGAAGATCCCGGAGGCGTGACGATTTGTTCAGGTCCGCCTCCGCGATAGCCCAAATGGGTGAAATCCACAGTGACAACCAGGAATATAGTATTATACTGCGAAGAGATGGTCTCCTGCTCTCCTGTGAGGATATTTTTAGTCAATAAACTGCTTCTCAGGTTCCAGTTATCTACCTGGAAAGAGATGTCATTTGATCCGGATGAATCCCTGTAATGGAATGTGTCAAACATGGAATATGTATTAGCCAGGGTATTTTTTTCCGAAGGTCTGTCCAGTGCGTCTATATCGACCGAAGCACCACCTGTTTCATCTAGAAGACTGTTGAGAATCGACAGCCCTGCAACTGAGTCTTCAGAAGCACCTGACAGGGAGTCAGAATCATGATAAACCGAGAAGTGCCAGTACTCGGACGAGGCATCTGATATCAATTCAAGAGCGTTAAGATATTGCGACTTCATCCCGTAGAAATTACCGGATACAGGGATTTCATTTATGTTTTTCTTTAGTTTGTAAAGATAGTCACCGAGATCATTTGCAGTGCTTATTACCTGATCCCTTTCGCCATTATTACAATGCTCCCCGATTTCATCCACCATGGATACGATTTTGTCATATGAAGCGGAAATGGAGTTCGTCAGAAGCGGATCATAGGATATAACATTTTCACCGGATGAATCTGGATCTTCATCCTGATAATCGTCCGGTATCAGGTAATCTTCAGGATCCATCCAAATCCTGTTCGTATTATCTTCATAATACGCAATATCATAATCTTCATTGAATTTCACCTCAGACCAGCCGTCAATGCCAATATATGATTCGGGACCGGTCCAATATTCCCTGTTCTCTTCTGCATCAGCCGCATCAAGAGCCAGATGAATAATCTCATCCCCGGAATCCATATCGACAAATTTGAGATAAATTGTTCCGAATTCATCCCCGTAACCGGCTTCATAGATTTCACGGATTATATCGGTCGAATACTTCTCATAGACCTTGATCGTCTTCCCGTCGGGTTCACTGATGCTATAGACGTATAAGGTAATTTTCAATCCGTTAGGCCTTGAAAGGGAGGAAGGAGAAGAGAGGTCGTCATCTGTTACAAGCGGGTAGATGAAAATTTCAAAACCGTCCGTTGAGAAACCCTCCGGATATGAGCGTGATTCGGACAAAAGGATGTAAAGATCTCTCTGGAGAACACTTTTCCCCTCGAAAATCTCCTGGGATATCGAGCTGTTTATGTTTTCCTTAATATATTCGCCGATATCACCGTCAAGCCCCCTGTCTTCATATTTTACCAGATTAATACTCTCTATAGTTTCAAGAATACCATTATCTCCCGATCCTCCGTTTCCTGTTTTGCCGTCCGAACTCGTATTAAAGATGAGATCTGAAATTGCGGAAAATAAACCTGATATTTCCGAAAACGGGGGGGTATCAGATACATTTTCATCGGGTACATCGGCACCTGCAGGATAAGCAATTGAAAAAAGCAGGAAAATGAAAATGGTTGCTCTTATTATTTCTGGTATAATACGACTCATATGAGGTCTCCCAAAACGATTTTTAAACATTTCTTCCGGAACGGACCGGGGTATTTCGGATTTAACGGAATGCAGCGGACTGAAATTCACGAAAAAAAGGGTCCTTAAAAAGCGGGCCTCATCCGGTATTCACGCAATAATTTTGTTCCCGCAAGTAAATAAATTTTATTTTACAAACAGGATATGTTAACATTCAATTGAAACAAAGAAAAGGGAGGTTAAAGAGGCTTGCAGAGAGTCTCGCCATAAATTTTAACCTGATGCCGCCAGTCATATGTCCGGGCGCCATCATTAAATTTCAGCGATATCCTACAAAACGGTCAAATCGAATCGGGCACCTCAAGAGTGATATTGAGAATAGTGTCCCCGTATTTCTTCGAGGACTGGACTGTTATCTCCTTGTCTTTGAATATCGTTCTGTTAAACATGACTCCTACATCGTATGTTCCGATAGGAATATCCTCGAACGTGTATGGGGTTACCTGACCCGTATAATCTCCCCTGAGAAAGATCATGCACCCCTGGGGATCGCTTGTAATCATAAGATTCCCGGTAGAGATCTCCTCCAGGACAAAACTGTAAGAATCATCCACGGCATTACCTTCACATATAAACGATATTTCCTTTTCTACCGGCAAATATCCGTCTCTTATCACTTTGAGCCTGTGATAGCCGTCCCCGATATTGTCCAGGACACATGGTGTTCTGTACCCTGTTTTCATGCCGTCAATGTAAATATCAGCATCGTCAGGATCGCTTGCAACACCGAGAGATCCCACATTTTCACCCTTCTTCAGCACGAACGATTCACCGCCTGAAAGAAAAGGAAGCGTCATCGAGTAATAATTTTCACCGTCATTAAAGGTCAGGTAACTGCCGAATGATTCGGCCTTCACCTTTGAAGGGACATCGGAATATGGCAACTCTCCGTTAACGGCAAAGGTCGCTATATATTTAGATGAAACGGATATACTGACTATTTGATTGTCGACATCAACCAGATTGAAATGAACCGGAGTCGGTTCTCCTGCAGGTACATATACTTCTTTGGAATCAGAGAATGAATTCTGCTTTTTCACCTGGATCTTGTGATATCCTTTCTTAAGGCCGTAGATCAGGTGGGGGGTGGTGTAATCGGTATCGACACCGTCTATATATATTTCCATCTCTTTGGGGTATGAGGTTACATAGACACTCCCGATCTGGGTTTGCTGCAGGCTGACGTTCTCACCAGTTGCTTCTTCCGCGAATTCACCTGAATCATCCGTAATATTTACGCTTTCGGGCACTGCACCGGGAATGTTATTCGCAGGGATTTTTTCTTCGGAGCCGGAGAATCCTGAAGCGGCCGGAGACACGGAGGCTTCGGGACTTATTACACCGGTAATGAACGAGAAAAACTGTTCCATAATTCCCGTGTCTGTTCCTGAGGACACCGGCGTAGCGGGAGAGTCCGTCTCAGGCCCCGGTTCTATATTCGCTGTAGAATTATTGGAAACCGTTTCAAAATCATCCACGACTTCGGTTATGTTCCCGGCCGTTGACAGGTCATTTGGAGAAGTTTCAAAGAAAACCGTCGTTTCATTATCCCGGCCGACATATATTTCCTTAGAAAAGTTTCTGCCGTCCGCTGTTTTTATGGTTATAGTATGATTGCCCGTAAGAATGTCGGTAAACGTCCAGTTGGCATAACAGAGGGTTTCTTCATCGTCTATATAGACCCTGGCGCCCCGTACGTCTGAGAGGACCGTACATCGCCCGGACGCCTGTGTCAGATTGAAATTCCGGGTTGTAATATAACCCGCCTTTATGTGGACTTCGCTTTCTGCAGGATCGTAATCCTGCAAATCCACACGAACGGTGTAATCCCCTGCAGGAAGATCTGCAAACGAGGCATTGGTCACTTGTCCTGAATCGACATCGTCGATATATATATTCGCTCCGACAGGCCTGCTTGTTATATTCAGATTCCCTACCGAAGGAGACCATACTTCTGAGCTGGAATATGAAACCCCGCCGTCACTGCCATAATCTATTGCCTCCGAATTTGAAAATTCACCATCCGGGGACGCTGAGGAACCCAGCAATAAGATATATCCGCTTGAAGACGTGTCGGAGTTCTTATCTGTAGTCGTCCCTTCGATCTTGTTGGTCCATGCTATCCCGTTCTGGACGGCATTGGCATTGAGGGCATACCCGTATACATTGAACACGATGGTCTCCCCGTTATAGTTTTCAATCGAATATTCGATCTTTGCCATTCCGTTATCTGTTAGGCCGGTGATTTCGCTGTTTTTACCCAGGACACCCACACCGGTATCAACAAAGAAGATGTAGAACTCATCGGATCTGCCCTGGTCGTACATTATGGGATGGCTGGCCTCACCTGACGGTTTCCAACTCTGGGGGCCATATGTAACGGAATATAATCCGAAACTGCGATCGATGGAATTCCTGGCATATGTTATCTCCGAGGCGAGCGGGGGCTGATTTTCTACTCCGCTTGATGTCCAGCGATAACCGCTCGCTTTTATATTGATCTTCAGGTCCTCGCTGAGTTCTTCTCCCGAGTCAGGGGCTTTTATCGCCACCATGAGTATGACTTTATCAAAATATCCCCTCCCCCCGGTATCGGCAAGATAGAACGTTCCTGAATCGGAAGATACGGTCGACACCTGCCCATATGGTGAAGAAATACCTGTTGTAATATGCAGTGCATTCAGTCCTCCACCTGCTTCCCGGAACCCGACATAGTAACCGGCACCGTTTGCAGTTTCTATATTCACATGGTTATAGTCGCTGATTGTGCTGCCGGTGAAGTCCCAGGCATATACGGAGGGCGCAGCCAATGCGACTGCCGCCAATAAAAGCAGGATATATGCAAAATACCTGTAATTTTTCATAGAATTCATCATAATCCCCTCTCCCCCAGATAATACTGATCTGAATATTCAACCGGATTTACTGAACACCAGAACATAATTAATTAAAATATGTTACTCAACCAGATAAGATTTTATCTTTAAAAAAGTTCAAAACATTTAGTTAACCGGAGTTGAACAGATAAATTCGAAATCTTCATTTTTCTCATCTATCCGCCTAATCGGAATATGCATCTACAAACACTTTCATTGAGACGGCCTCCGCCTGGTTGACGCAGTCGTTTATGTCTTTCGGCGCTATGGCGGTGCCGGCAATGTATATGCCGGGTCTGGGGGTCCCGGTCGGGTCCAGGACCTGTTCGTTCGGGCAGAAGAAACCGTCGACAGAAGATCTATCCAGCCCCATTATCCGTGAAATTGATTCGACATCCTTTGACGGGGCCATCCCTGCAGCGAGAACCACAAGCTCCGGCTCAAGGACGACGATGGGAGTTTCAGGAAAGCCCTTCTTCACCTTCTCGGCAACGATTCTCATGCGATTGCCCTCTCCGTATTCTATCGAACCGGGGGTGCACCTTAAGACCTTGATCTCATAGGTCTGTTTTATCCTGTGATTATACTCCTGGTAATCTTTGCCGTAGGCACGCGTCTCGGCTTTGAGTATCGTAACATTGATCGAATCCCCATACTTCTCCTTGACTAGTCCTGCATTCTTTATAGTATACATGCAGCAGACAGCGGAGCAGAAATTCCGCCCGACTGCAATATTGCGCGAGCCGACACACTGGACGAATACAATGGATTTCGGGATTTTTCCGTTGGACAGCCGCCTTATCTCTCCACCGGTCGGGCCGTCGGGGCTGATCATTCTTTCAAATTCGAGGCTGGTGATGACGTCGGGCATGGCAAGATAACGATACCTGGGCTCGTTTCGCGGATCGTACATCCTGTAGCCTGTGGAAACGACAACGGAGCAGATCTCTTGTATAGAGAGATCCGTTATACCGTCTTCATCGTTCCTCAGAACAGCGTCGTTGGGACAGGCATCAAAGCAAAGGTTGCAGTTTATGCAATGATCCGAATCGCGGATCGCTGCGATTGGGACGGCCTCGTTATAAGGTTTGTATATTGCCTTGCGAACCCCGAGGCCGGCATCGAACTCGTTATACAGTTCCACAGGGCATACATCGGAGCAGGCACAGCAGCCGGTGCATTTATCCGCATCAACAAATCGCGGATGTTTCCTTAGATGAAGTGTAAAATTGCCGGGTTCGCCTTCGAGCCCTGTCACTTCTGTCATTGTATGGAGTGTTATTCCGGGAGCCCGGAGGACCTCGTTTATCTTTGAGGCGAGTATGCATGCCGACCAGTCTCCGGTGGGAAATATCCTCCCGAGCTGCGCAACATGCCCCCCGATATATGGCTCTTTTTCAATAAGGTGTACTTCAATACCATGTCTGCTCAGATCGAGAGCCGCCTGTATCCCGGTAATACCGGCCCCGATAACTGCAACCTTTCTCATAAGTACACCTTTAAAAATAATTTACTTTTATTGAAAATGAAGTAATATTATTATACACAGTGAAGTATTAATAATTCTCCAGTAAGGCGGCAAAAGAGTTACCATGAGACATCATTCATTTCGTTCGGAGGAATATGCAGGAGTCCAGCAGGAAGCAGGCAGCGCCATCGGAAAGATACAGAATGAAGACGAACTTTTTTTCAAGCTGAGAAAACATTTTGATTACAATGTCTGTCCTTTTTATGTCCCTGACAGGAATACTGCGCTTGCACTTGCACATTCATCCATGACGGGACCGGGCGATCTGTATCTATGCTCTTCCACTTCGTATGTCGCCAGCAGGGGCCATGCAGCCATAAAAAATATCGCAGGCATCGAACCCCTGGAAGTCCAATCCGAATTCGGGAAAATCACCCCCGCTGCAATCTCCGGGTCCCTTGAATCAGCCGGGGCCGAAGACAGAGAGAGATGCAGGGTAGTCTCCATCTCACAGCCGACCGAGTACGGTATGATATACTCCCCGAAAGAGATCTCGGAAATCTGCAGGTGTGCGCATGAAAACGGGATGCAGGTCATAATGGACGGCTCAAGGATTTTTTTTGCGGCGGCGAAGATCCTTAAGGCATTCCGCGAGCAGACAATGGATGCAGGAGTGGATGCGACAACATTCGGAGGAGAAAAGAACGGAGCTCCGGAAGGAGAGGCCGTATTGATCTTTAAAAAAGATGCCGCAGAGAAGTTCAGGGAAAACTGCAAAAAAAACAATACCGATACATCAGGCGCATCCGCTTTTTCTTCAGGAATCAACCGCCTGCTGACCGAACGTCTCTGGAGATACAATGCAATTCACGCAAATGAAATGGCAAAAAAACTCGCAGAAGGAATCTCGGGGATTCCGGGAATCAAACTTTTCTGCAAGGTCGAGACAAATAAAGTTCTGGCAGAGGTCTCGCCTGAAATATTCCAGAAGTTAAAGGATAACTACAGTCTCAAATCGTTCAGGTGCCCTGACCAGACTGTGAGGTTCGTAACAAACTACAAAACCTCGGAGTCCGAGATAGAAGAGCTTACAGGGATTCTACGGTCAACCGAACAAGCGGAACAGGACGACAATATTCATTCTTCCTGAATTTCTTCATTCACGGAGCGGACGGTTTTATCGACAAGACGCTTCGCAGTTTCGTATATTCTTACAAATTCGCTCATTTCAGGCTCCCTGTTCGCGTATACGACAGAATCGCAGACAGAGAAAACATCCGAATATGTTCCGGCATAGGGATCGCCGGCCTTTTCGAGCTGTGAGAGGGCCTCAGAATTGGTAAGACTTACATTTTCTCCCGAAGTGACAGAGACGTTCAGTCTTAAAGCCCAGCCCACCCTGCCTACGGCATCTTTCAGATCGCCGCACAGGTACCTGTCATAACCTTCGGCAAGTAGATCGGAGGGAGAAATCCCTGCTTCGACTCTGGTCAGAATATCGCCATCATCCGGCCCCGGTTTCGTCCTGCGAAGGTGTCTTAGGTATACCCTGTAAAAGACGAACGCACACACAACCGTAAGGATGATAACAATAACCGGGACGATGAAATGGATTCCGTAATCCGGTTCATGAACTTCCACGGAGATAATCGCTCCGTCCGAAACCATGACTGCAATGTCTTTTTCAAAGATTCCTTTCGTATATGTGATCCCGATCTGCGATGCATTGACGGTAATATTCGTCACCGATCTTGTTACCGAATATCCGTCATCCGAGAATTCGCTGTCAAAGGAGATGTAGGTCGCATTCTCTTCGACACCGTATAAAAGCGGCATTCTCCCCTCCGATGCTATACCGGTGAAGAGTATTTCATCGCCCGAGATCTCCCCGGACACTCTAATATCAGATTCGTTTTCGCCTGAATAGACCTGTTCGAACTCGTCGTTATATGCCCCCAGACCGGGGCTTATGGAAAGGACGCCGGAATTGTAACCTGATTCGTTGAGAAACTGATCGATTACCGGGTATATCGCGGAACTGTTTACAACACCTTTTAAGCGATTCTTTTCCACGATTATGTTATTGGTCTCGTTTTCAAGTATTTTTGAAAGCGATTCCATGTTCTCATCCGTCTTTTTGATAAGGACCTGTTTACCACCCGCCCTCTCACTCCCGCTCTGCTGCGGTGCGCCTTTGTCCATCCTGATCTGAACGCTTTCGAGAACTGAAGTGGCTGGGGCAGTATCCACACTGCTGTCCGGAATGACTCTGATCCCGGTAAGAGATACATGATATGCATCATCTGCATTGACGCTGTCCGCGTAATCGAATGCTATATCAACAAGATACTCGTGCCCGTCAGCCGGCTGAATCGCGAACGATGTCCTCTCAATATCTGCGAATATCACTCGTGCGTCCGTAGAACTCCGGGTGTTGTCCGCATCATTCAGGTCCCGCACGGTCCAGGTAAACGACCCGTAGATATCTTCGCCAAGAGTGTTCTCAACACCCAGTCCGATCGAGATCTCTTCGTCCGGGGAACTGTAGATCACCGGACTTTCTGCAGTAAAGATGATCTCTCCTGCTAGGACCGGCTGGAAAAAAAAGACGACGGCAACAAAAAATATTACATAACCCGGGAGTCTCTTCATGGAAGAACCCGCCACCTGCCGTAGCGAATAAGGTATTCTGCTATCACCAGCAACCCTGCGAGCAAAAAGAAGAGCCAGCCCACCGGAGTTTTCTCCTTTTCATGGACTATCGCATCGTCCAGCTGCGAATAGATATTGCCAAGTGTTTTTTCATCCACCGAACTGTAGAACCCGCCGCCTGTGGAATCCGCAATATATTCGAGCGTCTCCTCGTCAACGGTCGCATACCGGGGATTGTTCGCCCAGTCGTATCCTACAAGCACCTTCTCCGAGGAGCCCATCGCGACGGTGAATACCTGGACTCCGCTCTCCTTCGCAAATTCTGCAGCAGTCTGCGGGGATACATAGCCTGCGTTGGACTCACCGTCCGATAACAGTATAACAACGCTTTTCCTGTTCGGGATCGACTTCGACATATCGACCGCCAGTGCAAGGCCGTCTCCTATCGCCGTGGAATCGTCGCTTGCGGCGATCATCCCGAGTTTTTCGATCACTCTTTGCTTATCGGGACTGAGATAGGCGGCAGTCGAGGCCCCGGAATCGAACGTTATTATTCCCGCGTAGTCCTTCGGGTCGAGCTGGTTTATGAGTGTACCGATCGCCTCTTTCGCAGCGGTGATCCTGTCCGGCTGGTAATCGGCCGCCTTCATACTGCCCGAGGTGTCAAGCGCAAATACGATGTTTACACCCTCTTTGGTCTGTTCAAGAGGTAACTGTGGGCCTGCAAGACCAATGAAGATAAATGCAATCGCTATAAGCCCGAGGGAAAACGTGACCTTCAGGAGCCTTTCCCCCCTTTTTCCGGGATTCGCTGCCTTTATCACCGAGAGCTTCGAGAATTCAAGGGCCCTGAGATATTTTCTCTTTGAAAAGTACCGGCTGTACAGGATTATCAGGGGAACAAAGATGAGTCCTGCAAGCCAGATAGGGTCTTCGAATTCGACTATCACTGTTCGGCCACCATCCCGCACAGCCTGAAGTATATTTTGAGGGACGAAAGGTCGTCGTCATCCGTATAGATCTCCAGGGGACGTATCCCGTAATTTCCGAACGCCCCTTTGATCTCTTCATCCCTTGCGGCATTTGCCTCCGCGAACTTCTCCCGGAGATCGCCGTCAGAGGTGTTTACTATCATCTCCTCTCCCGTCTCCGGGTCGCGAAGGACGAGATAGCCAATGTCCGCCAGTTCATATTCGGATCTGTCCCTGATCCATACCGGCCTGATCTCGTGCCTTGCCGACAAGAGACCGATCTCCCTTTCGAATGGCGGAGAGTCGAAGTCCGACAGGATTACCACGAGAGACCTCTTTTTTATCGCCGGAAGGAGAGCAGAGAGTGCATTTCCCAGGTCCGTCCCCTGTGACTCCGGCCTGAAATTTATCAGCCGGCTGACAAGGTACGAGACATGCCTTCGTCCCCTGCCGGGGGGAACGAACAGCTCGACCTTATCTGTGAATATGCACATCCCCACTGGATCTCCACGCACCGACGCCGAGAAGATCAGTGAAATCGCGATCCCGAAGATCTTTTCGTCCTTCGAGATCTCCCGCCCGAATGTCCCGGAAGCGCTCCTGTCGATTAAAACATACACAGGGGTGTCGTGATCTTCGGTAAATACTCTGAGATATGTCTCGCAGAGTCTTGCGGTACTGTTCCAGTCTATCGCCCGGATGTCGTCCCCGAACGTATACTCCTTCAGCTCCAGGAATTCCGAACCGGTTCCCGAGAAAGCAGACCTGTGAGAGCCGGTTCCGATCTCCTCGGACAATTTTGCCACGACGATCTCGATCTCCGATGCCTTTTGCAGGGCCTCGCCTACTGTAAGAGGGGTTATCGCAGAAGGAGCGGACGGATCGATGATCTCAGGGTTCATGGGACATCGACAGACTGCAACAGTGTTGAGATTATCTCGTCAGGAATCGTGCCTGCGGCCTCCGCCTGGAACGACAGGACAATCCTGTGCCTCAGTACGGGCAGGGCGACGGATTTGATATCGTCAGGCGTGATGTATTCTCTCGAAAGGGTCAGGGCACGCGCCTTTGCACATTTGATCAGCCCGATGGACGCCCTGGGGGAGGCTCCGGCCTTTACGGCTGATGCGACATCCGGAGCATAATCTTTCGGGTTCCTCGTCGAATCGACTATCTTCGATACGTAGTCCATCACGGTCTCGTCCGCATATATGCCGTTCAGGCATTCCTGTATTTCCGTGATTCGTCCGCGTGCAATCACGTTCGAGACCTCCGGCACATTTCCGCCCGTGTATCTCGCCATTATCTCCTTTTCATCGCTTAAAGACGGATAATTCATCACAATCTTCTGCATGAACCTGTCGGTCTGGGCGTTGGGGAGCGGATAGGTGCCCTCCGACTCTATCGGGTTCTGTGTCGCGAGGACAAAGAACGGCTGCTCTATCGGCCAGGTCTCGCCGTGTATCGTCACCTGCCCCTCCTGCATGGCTTCGAGGAGTGCAGACTGCACCCTCGGGGGTGCCCTGTTGATCTCGTCGGCGAGGATGATATTATGAAACACCGGGCCTTTCAGTGTCTCGAACGAACTCTTGTAGAGATTGTAGATCTTGGTCCCCGTAATATCGGCGGGGAGAAGATCGGGCGTGAACTGTATTCTGGCAAAGGAACAGTCTATGCACTTTGCGATTGTATTTACGAGGAGCGTCTTTGCAATCCCGGGGACGCCTTCAAGGAGGACATGGCCTCCCGCGATCATAGTTACCAGTATGGAGTCTATGACTTCCTCCTGTCCGACTATGCATTTCCCGATCTCTGTTTTGATCTCCGATATGCTCTGCGCACAATTTTTAATATTTTCAGTATCAGTTCCGGTCAATGAACATCTCTCCCTCCTGTATTGTCAACTATTCCTCAATTAGATCAAATGAGCTGCCATTCTTCAATAATAAGTACAGGAATATATCAAAGTTAAATGTATTTATTTGATAAGATGCGATATAATAACAGTGTTTATCATCCGACAACGAGAGATCTTATCATACCGGATTCTAAACAAATCAACCATTTATAATTAACAAATCAATCCCGGGAACACCGGAGGTGACTGAAATTACAATATACATAGGAATAGACGATACCGACATCCCCGGTTCCCGCGGAACAGGGCGGCTTGCACACGACGTAGCGATTGCGGTCTCGGAGAAATACCGTGCGTATGCAATAACAAGGCACCAGCTCTTTGTAGACGACAGAATCCCGTACACCTCGCACAACAGCAATGCGGTCGTTCATGTCGACGCGTCGGGACCTGAGGTATGCAGCGAGATCTTTGAAATTTCAAAACAGGTGATGCTGGACCAGTTCCTGGAAGGAAGCGACCCGGGACTTGCGGTCGGCGATTCCGACCAGATCCGGCCTCCTCTGATTGTTATGGCCCAGGATGCGAAGACGACCGTCCTCGACCAGGAACTGCCAAGGGCACTTGCAAAGAACCTCGGAATCCGCCTTGAAGGGCTGGGCGGGACCGAGGACGGGGTGATCGGCGCAATGGCCGGACTCGGTCTTGCCGCGACAAAGGATGACGGCAGGTTCCTGCTCTTAGGCAGTCTCCGCACAATAATGAAAGAGACCGATGTGGAAACACTTCTTGCAAACGGCGTCGATTCCGTTTATCTCCCCGACGGAAGACAGGTCACATCCGGGATCATCAGATTAGGGGGAGGGGAGAACAAAAAGAAGAAGGACAACCGGTACCCCAAACCGAGTGCTGTTGCAGGGAAGACGGTTCTGTTTGTAAAAGAGATAGAGGATGGGATCTACCAGGCATATATGAGAAGATAGCATGGAAATCTCCGGACGTGTCGCAGCAGGATTTGCACTGGTCATTGTAGTAATAGGAGTACTGTTTGCAATCCAGTTCTCGGCGGAGGAGTGGCTGACGCTGAACCCGCCGGAGGATATGACGCCTGCTATAGATACGGAGCACTCGCAGGTTTTTGAAAAGGGCGATTTCAATTATATCTCGCAGAAGTACAGGCCCTACAAGGAACCGCTGTTAATTGCGACCGGCGACGATCTGAAGGATTCGACCTGGTACCTGCTCTTTGCAGATCTCAATGTAACCCCTCCGTTCGGCGGGAATCCGCTGCTGGGGAGAACCGGTTATGTGCAGGTGGAATACGAGTTCGGGAATCTTGCCGGGACTGCCGCTTTTCATGTCCTCGGGCCCTATACGGACGGCTCATGGAGGACGAACAGGATGGAGGGCTACGGATCGTCGGCATTATACGTGACCGGCAATTCTTCGCCGGGGAGCTCTATGAGTGCCGCACTCGATATGGAGGAGTACAATGACTTTTATCTTCTTCCGGCGGGTATGACGGCAGATGATTCTGAAATTTCGGCAGCGTATTCCTATTATGTATATTTTGATCCGACAAGAGGCGGCCTCGGGTCGCTGCATATCACACGGGACCCGTCCTCGATAAAGGGCGACATCTATTACACCGGCGAACAGTCGGGTGTTTTCAATGTAACTCATAACGGAGGCAGCTCCGCTGAGGAGGTCCTGCTCCTTGTCGCAGTGGATGAGATGCAGCCGGACGATTTCTCGCTGTCGATAGATGCGAAGTTTATACCAACAGAGGACTGAGCATTGCTTTTTAAGAGAGATTATTTTACGCTGAACGAGATCGCCCTGATGTCTCTTCTCGGGGGGCTGGTCTTCGTAATGCTTATGGCGCTCAGGATGCCTCTCCACATTCCGGGGCATACCGGAATATTCATGGTAATCCCGGTGATTATCGGGGTCGCGATAATCCAGAAACCGGGCAGCGGGACGTATATAGGGCTTGTAGCCGGAGTTCTTCTGTCTTTCTTCGGGGTCAGCGCACTGCATGTCTTCGATGTCTTCCAGTACACGGCACTGGGAATGGTGACCGACATTATCGGGTACTCCTTCCGCTACAGGATGGACCTGACTCCCGTTTCTGTTCTTGCAGGGATTGCAGGGAATCTTGCAAAGATGCTCGTTAACTTCGCTGTGAATCTTGCAATCGGGATTCCGCTTGTCGTGGTTATAATAGAGGCGGGGATCTCGTCGGTAAGCCATACGATCTTCGGTGCACTGGGAGGGCTGATCTCCGCGTATCTTGTTGCAAGGCTGATCAGGACAGGAGTGATTACGAGGAATGCCGACTGAGACAGGGCCTGCCGTCAGGATCAGGAACCTTTCCTACAGGTATCCGGGGTATAATACAGCGCCTTCGGTCGCACTCGACGATATAAATCTCGATATCCGTTACGGCGAAAAGGTGCTTGTGTCGGGTGCTTCCGGTTCGGGGAAATCCAGTCTTCTGAGGTGCATCAACGGTATCATACCTAACTCCGGCAGAAAAGGGAGTGAATTTTCAGGTGAGGTCTTTGTCTCGGGTATGGACACCCGGTCGCATTCGATTGCAGAGATCTCCGGGACGGTAGGAACGGTCTTCCAGAACCCGGACCAGCAGATAGTTACGAACTCGGTCGAATCGGAGATCGCGTTCGGGCTGGAGAATCTCCGTACTCCCCCGGAGGAGATCGGCAAAAGGATCGGGAATATCACCGGGCTCATGCATATCGAACACCTGCTTGACAGGGAGACCTCCGATCTTTCATGGGGAGAGAAGCAGAAGGTCGCAATTGCTTCGGTTCTCGTGATGGAGCCCAAAATTGTTGTTATGGATGAACCCTTCTCCGGTCTCGACCCACGGTCGGCGGCGAGCCTGGGAGAACTGCTGAACACCCTGAACAGAAGGTTCAATCTTACGATCGTCCTCGCAGAGCACAGGACGGAGCAGGTGTCCGGGATGGTCGACAGGGTTGTGAACCTGGAGAAGGGCAGGATAGCATACGACGGCCCGCCGGATGATGTAGGGAGTGTTCCCATTTCAAAAGGAACCGACTATCCGTTCGTTCGCCCGGCTCCTTCCGGCATGGAATGTACTCCGGCTATAGAACTTGCAGGTGTAAGTTATTCATACCCGGGATCGTCCTCCCCGGCGGTTGACAATATATCCGTGGGATTTTACCCCTCTATGATCACGGTTGTGCTCGGTTCGAACGGTTCGGGAAAGAGCACTCTTTCAAAACACCTGAACGGACTCCTGAGACCGGACTCGGGATGTATCTGCCTGTACGGGGAAGAGATAACAGGACAGGGAAAAGAGAGCGTTACAAAAAAAGTGGGGCTTGTATCCCAGCATGCGGACCACCAGCTTTTCGAGGAGAGCATCCCGGGAGAGTTTTCCTTCGGGCCGGCGAATATCGGAATTCCCGAAGAAGAGATCAACCGGCGTGTTCCGGAGGTTTTGTCTGCTCTCGATCTCGGCCATATCGACCTGAACACGCCCCCGCTCAGGCTCTCCGCCGGGGAGAAGCAGAGGATAGCGATAGGGAGCATCCTTGTGATGGAGACCCCGGCGATCGTCCTCGACGAGCCTACGCTTGGCCTCGACAACAGGCTCAAAGATGCACTGGCCGCCGAACTCAGGAGAAGGGCAATGAAGGGCGGCTGCATTATAGTAATGACCCACGACCTCGAATTCGCCTCGACTCTCCGCCCGGAGAGGGTTCTGGTGATGGAAAACGGGCGAATATCTCATGATTCGAATAAAGCAGGTGGCTGAATGGCCGGGCGTCGCAGTAAATTCAGGTGGGGGATCTCGTATATCCCCGGCGAATCATTCGTTCACTCACTTGATCCCAGGACGAAACTTTTCGCCCTGGTCATAGTCAGCATCGGTTCTCTTCTCTCCGGCAATCCTCTTATTATCGGGATCTTCCTGGCAACCGTTCTCTGTTTTGCCGCCGCGTCGGGGATCTTCAGGGAATGGATGCATTCGATGAGGATTCTCGTCCCGATACTGGTTATCACGATCCTCGCCGACTTGTTCTTTTCAAGCTCGAAATATTCCTACGGAACTATATTTTATTCGGGAGATTTCTGGATCCTGCATGCCGAATTATCATACGGGTCGGTGATATTCGCTATTTCGATGGTTCTGCGGATTATAACGATAGGCGGCTTTTCATTCCTGTTCATCATGACCACCCCTTACAACACGTTCATCAAGAGTCTCAGCCTCTCGGGAGTGCCGAAGACGTTCACCTTCTCCCTCGGGTATGCATTGAAATCGATTAATTCCCTGTCGCACGATGCGTCCGAGATCATCGCGGCACAGAGATCGAGGGGCCTTGTATTCAGCAGAGAGCTCTTATTCAGGGAGCCTGTGCGGATTCTTTCGATCTTCGTCCCGATGGTGGTGACCGTGATGAACAGGGCCGACCAGGTCTCTGACGCCATGCAGTGCAGGGGCTACGGCCTGAATAAAAAACCGACGATGTACATGCCTCCCGTGATGAAAAAAAAGGATTATATTTTATTGTCTGCTGTAGTCGTCGTTTTGGCGATCAGTATCTTGATCGGATCTTTTTTTGTTTTGTGATTGGAGTTCTATACTTTCCATAGGCAATCATTGTACAAATTCGTTACTTTCCTGTTATTATGCAAGAGATAACCTGAATTCACCTTGGATTTAGAAAGGGCATAAGCCCCTTCGGGGCAGCCCGGGCGCTAAGTTTCTTCGAAACTTGCGCATTGCGATAACCCGGCCTGGACACTACCCTCCGGGTAGTCTCGGCCGGGAAAAATAAAAATGAAGTTCTCTCGGAGCGGGAGGGATGCTTGTCCATCCCGACTGCGACCTATCGCAAAGAGGGGGAGGATTACAGGGAGGGGGAATCCTCCCCCTCTCTGTAGACTTGCTGGAGTTGTCCAATTTCATCAAATGATACAGTAAAACTTAAATAATCCCTTAAAACGTCAAAATCCGGTGATTTTAGCATCCACACAGAAGCCTCAGAATCCACGATCTTTCCTTTAGTCGATATATCCATCGTCTGAAAAAAGAGAACATTCTCGTGCCGTTATATCGATGCGATCCTGCGTTTAAATGCCTTAAATCGGCCGCATTATGGCTTGTTTTTGAACAGATTCTAAACACGGCAAAAAAGACAGAAATAAGCCCAAATTGAGGGTTTTCAGGCACCACACGCACCTTGGAAATGGGATTAGTCACCCTAAGATCAAACCTATGGCTTTTCCAAAAAACCGACTAAAAGAGTAAAAAAAATTATTTTTTGTCGTTCTTCCTGCATCGCCGGTTCACAACCGCGATTGTGCAGAGAAGTCCGAATGCGATAAAGACGATCATGTTGCCGAAGAGAGGCGTCGCCTTTGCGGTTGCTGCAGTTGTAGCAGTTGCTACATTCTTTTCCGCTTCTGCAAGAGTCGGCTGTTCGGTCACTTCAGACTTAAGAGATGAGGACTTCACCTGATCGAGATCGGGCACAGCGACTATCGCAAGGTGGCCAAGTGATGCGGAATCTGCATAGTAATAGCAGACTCCGTTCTTCTCAGAATCGAAGACTGTCGAGAGCTTCGTCCATTCGTTATCACTGCAAAGGTGGAAATTTTAATAAAAGGGGCAATTACCCGTTCCGGGTCTGCCGGCTTTCGAAGGAATTATTGGAGGTTGTATGAGTTTTGAGGTTGAGGACAGGGGGAGTCCTCTTTTGGTGGGGGATTTTAGAGTATTATTAAGTTTTTTCTTTCTTTCCGGTCGTCTCCTTTATTGGTTCTTTTCTTTATTGGTGGTGTCATGGGACGGAAGTCTGGGTGCTCCCTCAACACTCTGATCGATAGATTGTCTGTAGCGGCATATAAATGAAGAAAATAACGGGAATTATTTCATTTAACCCGCGGGTTACATGATTGAATAGAATCTGTTCCGGAATGACTTTTCCTGAGAGGCATCCGGACTTATAGTATACTATAACAAAAATTGCAAAAAACTTACAGTATACTATAAGTTTATTATGACGGCGTCAGTATCCGGGTAGTTCCGATAACTGCATTCCTGCTCGATCTTTCAAAACATTTTTAGTTCCGGAGGATCTGCTTTTCCTATCCTGGAACTCTCCATCACATCGTGACAGGCGGGCATCTCCTCCTGCTCCTGAATTTTCTTTGCCATTTCTAATTTCCCGGAGAGTTGGCCGGGAGACGGTTCAAAAAAAGAGTTATGGAAAAAATGATTATTCGTTCTTCCTGCACCTGCGGTTCACAACCGCGATTGTACAGAGAAGTCCGAATGCGACAAAGACGATCATGTTGCCGAAGAGAGGCGTCGCCTTTGCGGTTGTTGAAGGTGTTGCAGCCGATGTGTTCCCTTCCGTTCCCACAGAGGTCGGCTGTTCGGTCACCGGCTCTGTAGTTGTTGAGCTAACCTGATCGAGATCGGGCACAGCGACTATCGCAAGGTGGCCAAGTGATGCGGAATCTGCATAGTAATAGCAGACTCCGTTCTTCTCCAAGTCGAAGACTGTCGAGAGCTTCGTCCATTCGTCCTTATCCTCATCGTAGTAATACAGCGAGAGGAGATCCGGCGAGGAAAGCCTGCTGTCCACCCAGTCCGAGAGGACACTGAACCTTATCGTGGATTTGCTCACGTTTTCGGCGGGTGTGTCATATAAGAACGCGGCTATATACTCGTACACGTCGCCTTCCGGAGCTTCGGCACCCTCTGGCATAATACCGGCTTCAACCGTGACGAACAACTTCGGGATATTGGTCTTTGCATAGACATCCATCTCGTAGATGCTCGTTTCATCGAAATGAAGTGTCGCCATATCTCCGGCCTTCAGGTTCTCCGCACTGTCGATTCCGATCGCAGATGTACCTCCGCCCGATGCCGGGACATATGCCGGGGAGGCAGGCGGCTTCTCTGTCGTCGCAGCAAGTCCGAACATCGACAGACCGTTCGGAGAGTATCCTTCAAAGGTCATTATTCCGCTGCTCGTTCCGATGTGTGTCGTATCGAGAACCTCTTTCTTTCCGTCCTCGGCTATACGGATGATCTTTATAGATTCTACTCCGCCGTTGGCTTCTACCCACGACTCGGGTACTGACATCGTGATCCTTGCCTCTTTGATCTCCTGTCCGTTCGTAAGATTGCTCTTTACGATATTCATCGTGTATGCAACATTATCGACGTTCAGGCCGCTAGAACTTGCGGCTATCTGGAAGGCGGTTCCGTTTCCTGAGTTGCCCTTTTCGATGGTTACTTCAAGACCGGAATCTTCCGGCAGATCGTTTAATTCAAGGTTCACAGAGCCGCTGACGTTTCCGAGCTCGTCAAGGACTGCCTCGACAGGATCGGTTTCAAGCTCGATTCCGGCCACATCAGAAACGAGGCTGTCGCCGTCTGTCTTCGGCGTCCTGTCGGATTTAATCGTTATCGTGTAACTGCCTGAATCGATTACTATGTTGGTTCCGTTAACCTGGACTTCGGACTGGTTAACCGTATACTGTTTGCTACCGCTGCTGCTGTTAGTGAGCGTACCGTTGTTCTTTATCGATACATCCTTTGTAAGCTTCTGAACACCCTTGACGGTGATGTAATTCTTCCTCGCCGAACTGGAGTCGCCCTTTTCGTTTTTGGTAGTCAGGGTGACAGAGTAGTTGCCCACGTTTTCGAAAGTATATGCCGGGCTCTGCTCTTTGCTGTCTATCTTTCCGTCACTGTCGAAGTCCCACGCCCATTCGGTCGGGTAGTTCGAGGACGCATCTGTGAACTGTACCTTCAGGGGGTATTCTCCGTTAGTATTGCTTTTGGCGGCGACGAAGTGGGAGACCGGTGCGGATGTTTCGGTAACGAGTGTAACATTGTCGAGGTAGGCATAAATGCTTTCACCACCGCTATAATACCTGAATTTTACAGTGTGTACTCCGGAATACTCTGATACATCAGCAGTATAATATGTCCATTCTTCAGGGTTAGAATCCGGGAAGGTCTGAACAGCTGTGTCATCTATGTAGAATTCGAATTGGTCTAACAAAACGACCCGTGGGGTTATATAACCCCAGAACGATATCTCCGAGACTCCGGTCAGGTCGACAGACTGTTCGACGTAACCATTCTTTTTACATATGTACGCGGAGAAACTGCCATCCTGAACAACATCAGTAGAGATTACGGCTCTATCTGCATCTAATTCCCATCCGCTCAGGTCGCCGGTCTCAAAACCGGAGTTGGCCATCCTGTCAGCGGAAGAGTTTCCGGTAACTACGATATATTCCTCTTCCGTATGGGTTGTGTTTCCTCCGTCGTTACCCACACTCAGGCTGACCGTGTAAAGGCCCGGGGCATACCAGTGAGTCGGGTTCTGTTCGGTTGAGGTCGTGCCGTCACCGAAGTCCCAATACCAGTTTACAGGAGAATTTGTCGAAGTATCCGTGAAGTTTACCTCAAGAGGTGATACGCCGGATGTCACATTCGCAGTGAAAGACGGTTCCGGAAGGGTCCCTGATATCTGTTTGATCTTTATGCTCTTCGTATCGCTGCCGAGGTAATTTACGACCGTCAGGTTTACAGTATAGACTCCCGGCTTGGTATAGGTATGCTCGGAGTTCTGTTCGGTCGAGTTCGTACCGTCCCCGAAGTCCCAGTACCATGAGTACGGCGCCCCGGAGGAGGTGTCGTTGAACTGCACAGTTTCGAGAACTGTTCCTCTCAGGGTGCTTGCGTCAAACCCGGCGACAGGCGGTTCGGTAACTCCGACGACCTCGTATTCACTGCCACTGGATGACATGATGATCCCGGTCCCGTGGCTCGATGCACTGTACCAGCCATACGCATTGAAGACTGCAAATGTCGTCAGGTTACTGAATTCATATTCAACTTTAATGTAACCATCGGGTATAGTCTGCGTGACACCGAGATCCAGGTCGATGAACATCAACTCGAATGTATTCGACGTGTCGTTCATATCCTGCCCGACGAATACCGGATAATCGCTGATACGATGCGGTCTCCAAGTCTGCGGACCGTAGATGAAGTCATCCCTTGTAAAGGTCTGGTTCACTGCTCCTTCGACATACTTGAGCGGTCCGATCGTATTGTTATTTTTGATACCGGGGATTGGCGCTTCGAAATCGTAGCCGCTTGAGCGGATGTGTACGCTGAAGTCATCAGGGATCGTTCCGTTTACCGCAAGGAGCAGTACCCCGTCATGCATGTTTGGCTGACCGCCGGTATGCGTTATCCAGAATTCGCCTGAAGCGTTGCTTGACTTCGTAAGCTGACCATATGAATCGGAAGGATCGTTTGTTATGTGAAGTGCGTTAACTCCTCCCGAAGACTTGCCACTGAGCATGAAGTACGTGTTGTTTACGAATGTATACGTAGCTTCAAGAGTAATTCCATCCTCAACATTGTATTTTACACCCTCGTCATTTGCGACATACAGGTTAAGGCATTGATCCACCGGGAGCGGTTTTGCATTCGTATAACTAGACTCGATGTAATCAGTCTTTGTAATCTTATCGCTGCCTGCATCATTAGATGCTTTCAGAGTAATGGTATAATTACCAATTTTAGTGTAGGTATGCACAGGATTCTGTTCGGTGGAGCTAGTACCGTCACCGAAGTCCCACTCCCATGAAGTCGGCTCAAATTCCGATTCATCGGTGAACTGAACTGTGGGATACCTGCCGTACGTCCTGTCGGCGGTGAAGTTCACTACCGGGGTGAGCATATCCCTTACCACGATCGGGCTGGTGGTCACATTGCTGCCGGCATCATTCATTACTTTCAGGGACACGGAATAATTCCCTTCAGATTCAAACGTATAAACAGGATTCTGCTCGGTCGAAGTGTTCCCTTCACCGAAGTCCCAGTACCAGCTTGTGATATTATAGCCCGTCGAGTTGTCGGTAAAGGCCACTGAAAGCGGGGGCATACCGGTCGTCTTGTTCGCCTCGAACACGGCGACCGGCTGATCCTGTTTTCCGACTGTTATATCCTTCGTGATGTTGCTGTAACCACCGTAGTTTGTCACGGTCAGGGTGACGTTGTAGATTCCATAGACATCATAGGTATGAGTCGTGTTCTGGTCGGTCGAGTTCGTACCGTCGCCGAAGTCCCACTCCCACGAGAGGAACGGAGAATTCTCGGAGAGATCGGTGAAGTTCACATTAAGCGGAGCCTGGCCCATTGTAACGGAAGAACTGAAATTGACTAAGGGAATCGGCTGAGCGCTTATACTGATGGTATCACTAAAGGTATCACTGCCTGCCGGATTTTTTACAGTCAGTTTTACGTTATAAGTTCCTGCCGAGAGATACGTGTGAGTCGGGTTCTGCAATGTCGAGGTATTGTCGTCACCGAGGTCACCGAAGTCCCACAGCCATTCTGTCGGGCTATTCGACGAGTTATCGGTGAAGTTGACGGTCAACGGAACCTCGCCGGATGTTACATTGGCAGTGAAGTTAGCCTTCGGTGGATTGAAGGCATTAATGTATCCCTCTCTTTTTATGCTGAATGTCTCGTCACTGTCATGGTCTTTTATCGTAAGGTTTACGGTATATGTTCCATCGGACGAGTAAGTATGCAATGGATTCTGTTCACCCGAAGTCTCGCCGTCGCCGAAATCCCACTTCCATGATTCTACATTCCTGCCGGAAGTGCCGTTGAACTGCACGGACAGCGGACTTGATCCGGAAGTCTTGTCTGAAGTAAAATCAATGACTCTTTCGATTGCATATAAATATCCTGTGGTATAGGAAGCGACATAAAGTGTTCCGTCTGAACCAATTGTAGGACTACTATACAAGTTTGAATTTATTTGGTAAGTCCAGATATTACTTCCATCATCAGGATTTATAGCATGGACATGTCCTATTGAGGAGGAAGAATAGCTACATAAATATATTATACCATCGGCACCGAGAACCGGTGTAGAATATACAGAATCAATATCGGTTTTTTCCCATTTGATCTCTCCATTATCCGGGTCAAGTGCCAACATTTTCTTGGAGTTATATGAAGCCAGATAGATAGTACCGTCCGATCCTATGACAGGAGAACTATATTTTATACGCATCCCAATATTTTTCTCCCATTTCAGAGTACCATTGGGGTTAAGTGCATAAATCAGCTGATTATCCCATATGCCATACGGAGCGAAATAAATAATACCGTCCGATCCTACTGAAGGACTTGACACCAGAGTCGCTCCCAAAGCAGTATACGTCCAATTAACTGAACCATCATCAGGATTCAGTGCATAAAACGTCTGTTCTGTAGAATCAGAACTACTATCACTATTCGCTCCAATATAGATGTTTCCGTCGATGCCGATTGAAGGAGTGCCATAGATCATACCATTTGTTTCAACGGACCATTTTAAAGTCCCATCAGGATTCAGTGCATAGACATTTCTATCTTTGCTCCCGAAATAGATCGTCCCGTCAGAACCAATAACAGCAGATCCGAAAACATCCCCCACCGTGGAATAGCTCCATTTTTCAGTCATATCGGATGAATTAACCGCATAGAATTTGTCGTCATAGCTTCCGAAGTATATGGTCCCGTCAGAGCTGATGGCGGGTGTACCAGTTATTTCTCCACCTGTTTGAAAATTTTCAGATTTCAGGGTTCCATCAGAGTTTATCGCATGAAGTGAATAATCACCATCTCCCCCTACATATATAGTTCCGTCATTACCTATAACAGGAGATGAATATTTGAGCTTAGTTCCAAGAGAGAGACTCCATTTCTCTACTACAACATCCTCTACAAGAGCCTGAGGTCCGTTATATGGAGACTGACCTGTGTGTCTTGAGTCATGACCCCACTCAGGAAACGCCGAATCGGCAAGAAGAGAACCAGGTGATGCAGTGACCGTAATATAACCGGAAACTACAGTAGAGTTGCTGATTCCGCCTGAATTCGTTGCGGTCAGGTTTACCGAGTATGTTCCGGCACCGCTGTAGGTATGGGTTGCATTTTGTTCTGTTGAAAAAGAACCGTCACCAAACTCCCATAACCATGATGTCGGTGAGCCGGACGAAGTATCGTTGAACTGAACCGATAAAGGAGCATCACCGCTTGTCACATTTGACGTAAAAGATGCCACAGGAGGTTCAATAGATACCGAAGTCTGATTTAGAATCTTCAGTTCGCCGTCTGTACCGATGTTGGTCCAGGATATACCTGGTTCCGGATTGTCCTTACTGTCGGAGCCGGAATAGATCCACCCGTATGCATCGACGACCATCATTGATTCACCGAGATTCTCTACCTGGTAATCTACTTTCAGTTTCCCGGCGTTGTTAAGACCCGAATTTGCGATACTGGTATAGTCCCCAATCTTGGTACCGAGAATTCCCAGACCAGTATCGACGAACATGACACTAAAATTATCATCATTGTTGCCCGTATCCTGTCCGTTGTAGATCGCGGTCGTCTCCGGCGGTCTCGTTACCTGCGGACCGTACGTGAAATCGTCTTTTTCGAAAGATTCACTGACTCCGGTCTCATACGAGATATCGGAAGTTGTAAGATTATGAAGATCTCCGTAAAGGCTGGTACTGTTGTACCCGACATTATAACCGGTCGCTTCGAAATGAGCGCTGAGGTTATCCTGGATCGTACCGTTTACGGCAACCATCAGGATGACCTTCTGGACTCCTCCTTCATCACCATAGAAATCCAGGTAGAAACTCCCGCTTGTCGAACTTTTGGAAATGTTCACCCCGGTCTCGTCAGTCTCAGTGGAGTTGTCGGTCTCAAAAGTTAAACCATTTTGACTTAACTCTTTGAAACACATCGCATAGGTGCCGTCACTATATATATCGGCACTCGCACCTCCATTGTTTGCCACATTTAGGCAGAACGAGCTTAACGAATCCGTTCCGATAGTATCAGGAAGAATAGTATCCGCCGAGGCGGGAATAATCATAAACAGTACAATAAATATCGCTGAAATGAACAGCTTTAGCTGAGCGTCGGCTTTTTTCAATTATATCACCAGTCAGATCAATACCCCCATGTAAACTACAAATGATTTACATGATATTTTAGTTTACCACTACTTATTAATCAAGTAATAGTATATAGTAACATCTAATTTAAACAGAAAAAGTAAACTTAATTTGTTTAATTGAGATGCGGATATGACCTTTGGATGTCGCTTTAAGTAAAGGTCAACTGCCGGGAGAGGATAACAAATTTAATGTTTTTTAACCTGTCAAAAAAGAAAATCAGTTTTCACTTAAAAGGATTGAATTTCCTGTCGAGGAAACTCATCCTGAATTTTGATATTAGGTTTATTTATCCTCCTCAGGAGGCACAATCACTTTCCAGACGTTCGGATTGGTCCTATTTCCCTCGACATCATTTGTCCAGCGAATTCCTGGGAGATTAAATGCTACCGAACCATTCTTCGCGCGAGTCATGTAGTTCCACGCGTAGGCATTGAATACAACTTCAGAATATTCGTCCAAACCGGATATATCATACTCTACTTTTACACTCCCATTATAATCCAGTGATACGTTGGATGTTCCCCCCAATGTGTCAACGAATATAAGATTGAAGTCCTTATTTCCATCAAAGATGGGCAGATCAACGTATGGGCCTGGTTTCCAGGTCTGTAATATACCGGTCAAATAATTAGAAGATGTTAATGTTACATTCTTTGTATAACCGGAAGTTACACTTGATGGTGCGTACCCATCTGTGGCGGTGTAATCCCAAGTGTTACCGCTCACGTTGAGGGTAATACTGGGAGAACCACCAGTTGCATTCACCCCAATGAGGAGAACAATATCGTCCTGGAAACCCCTGCCTCCGAAATCTGTTACGTAGAATGTTCCAGATGCAGGCCCAGAACTAGTCACCTGACCTTTTGTAGTGCTGGCATCCGATACATAAATCGCATTCAGTCCTCCAGTAGGTTCTGTAAAGTTTATGAAATATGTATAGTCTCCATACTCGTTTTCCCTTATATCGTTATCCGCGACCGTGATGTTGATATGATTATAGTTAGATAACGCACCAGCCGAAACCGGCAGAATGCCGAAAGCGGCGATCACGAGCAGTGCGGTAACCGCAATGCCAATTGATTTTCTCATACTTCTCTTTTGTTTTTCCATGGTTTCACCTCTTGGTGATAGATAGTGTTCACAAAAAGCAGTTTACTAAGTGCCCCCTGTAAACAATAAAGGATAGACAGGGGAGATATATATCACTTTCCATCGGAGGAAAAATGTTGTCAATTGATTCGAGTTTTGAAGAAAAAAGAAATGAAAAATTTTCTCCTATATGAAACCGGACATCATTTTTGAAAATGATACGGTACAGATAAATCGATGATTTAAACCGCAAATCCGGTTACAAACGATAAAAAAGAATTAATCCTATTTATCTTTGCAAAGCGACCTGATCAGCTTCCTGTCGAAGAGGATCGAGACCATACGACGGTCTCCGTTGATCACCGGGAGCTGGTCCACCCTCGACCTCTTCATCTTCAGTGCGCACTCACTGACTTCGGCATTCTGCGGGACAGCGACGACCTCTGTGATCATCGCCTCCTTTACGGGCTTGTCGGGGAGCTGGACCTTCGAGATCCCGAAGGAGATCGTGTGCATGTCGCGGATACTCTCCCACGTCCATTCGTCATCGTCGGTTCCGTTCGAGAGATCGCTGACCTCGACGCTGTCCTCGATCATTGCATGCTTTATCAGGTCCCTCTCGGATATGATTCCCGTAAGCTTGTATTCCGAATTGAGGATAGGAATTGCATCGAATCCGGATATCTCCATAATTCTCCCGACGAGCGGAAGAGGGGTCTCCTCCCAGAGAGCGAATGTCTGGCTCGTATATTTTTCTTTGATCTCGTCCTTAAACTTCATCTGGGCTACACAGGTGATGAGATCGGCGATACTGATTATTCCTACAAGCCTGCCTTCATCGACTACCGGAAGCCTCCTGAAATTATATTTATCCATTATGGCTGCTGCTTCCGGTATGGTTGCATCAGGTCCGATAGTCACTGGATCTGACGTCATAAGAAGGCTGAGCTGTGTCTCCTCGGCCTTTCGCAGCATATCTTTGCGGGTAATAATCCCTACCAGTTCGCTGTCCTTTGTTACAGGAACTCCGCTGATCCCGGTTCTCTTGAGAATCCTGAGAACATCATCCCTGTTTCCCGGTGTCTCGACCGAAACCACATCCTCGACCATGTAGTCGCGGACCAGCATTCTGTCTATAGTCTCACCACCATCGTAGACACCTTGCTGTGTTTTGTTACAAAATCGGTTACGCTGCCGAGAAGAAGACGGTCTATTCCACTTTTGCCGTGCGAGCCCATTACAATGAGATCAGCCCCGATCTCCTCGGAGAGTTTGACGATCTCATCGCCTGCATGCCCTTCCCTGATATACGAGTTGTATCTCAGTGAATTCTTTTTGGCCCCCTCTTCCGCCGCTTTGAGTGCCTCGTTGCCTATGGTTTCGAGACGGTTGTAAACGACTTCCATTGTACTGTCGGCAGGAATGTTTTCAAATCCGCCCGTTTCAATGACATATACAGCATTGAGCTCCGATTTCCAGACTCTCGCTTCTTCAAGCGCCGCTTCGAGAGCCTTCTTACTGACCTCGGAACCGTCAACTGCTACAAGAATTGTACTGAACATATGCAAGCCTCGATTTTGTGTTTACAATTTTTTCTTTAAATCTTAAAATACATTCTCTCAATATAGGAAAAATTCATCCTGTTTGCCATTGTTTTTACAGGATCGCGACTGAACGACAGGTTGGCACGCACCGGATCAACGACAAAGAATGACGCCTTCTTTTTCTTTTCTATGAAGTAACTGCGGCCGAAGACCTCCGATCCTCCTACAGCCGTCTCAACGACTTCCTCGGGACCCACCCCGTAGACGGTCGACAGAAACGCCATCTCGGAGAACATGTCGGGCTGGACGAACATTACGTTGTCCGTTCCCAGGACGACTTTGCACCCGAATTCAAGCATCTTTTTTACCGGGGGATTCTCCGGGCCTGATGCGACCCCCAGTATCCAGTTCGAACGGGGGCATATTGCAATAGGAATTCCCTCATCGGCACATCTTTTCAGCTGCCTGTCGGTCGCATGGGTGCAGTGCACGAGCAGGTCCGCACCGGCATCGATCGCCGGATCGATATCGCAGTCATCTTTCTCCCCGGCGTGAAAGGCTACAAAGCCGCCGTTTTTCTTTACACGGGCGGCCCTTTCTATAACGTCGCCGCCCTCTTTCGTGCTCGAAACGCCGATCCCGTTCGAGACCTCCTCTCCGCCCTCTCTTCCGAGAATGATTCCATCAGCACCCAAACCCTCAATAGCAGATTTAAGGATATCGACCCCTTTCACTCCCCCCTCCCTGAAATCACAGAACCCGGTAGTGGCGGACGACATCATGAACGATATGCTCTTTCTCATACCATCCCTGAGGAGATCGTCCCCGGTCCGGGAGAGGATCCTGTGCTTGAGGCCGTCGGGCGGTGAAACAAGTTCGGACAACGATCCTTTCGCCCGGACGTCCATTGCTACGGTATCGGCCAGGTGGGTATGCGAATTGAAGAGGCAGGGGAAGATCCATCTTTCTTCTGCGGATTCGACCTCGTTTATCGAGTGTATTATTCCGTTCACGACACAGATCTCGACATCCCTCATTCCCGCATCACGGCCGAGATATGCCCTGCCCGACACCACAGTCTCTTTGTCCATCCTGATCACTCTGCCTCTCATTTATATATTCAAAACACAGACATATAAGCATGGCAGCGAAAAATAAAGGAGGCCGTCTGGTATCATCCGCTGGTCTTGTAACATACTACGACAGCGAAGATAAGAGAGCAGTTCACCTGTCTCCGAAAACGGTTCTGATCACAGCAGCGATAATCGGGATTATAATCGGTGCACTGGATCTGGCCTACAGTTTCAATATGTTCTAAAAAAATAATATTTTTTTTCAGTTTATTTTTCTCAGCGCTTTTATCGTTATATCGCATTCGGGCTCGAAATACAATTCATTATGCCCCTTCCATTCCGGACAGTTTCTGAAGACCACTGCAGGCACACCCCTGTTCGATTCTCCCATCAGGAAGTTCGAAAACGCTGCGATCTCGTCTACTACCGCTTCTTCCGTTATTTCAAGAACCCGGCCGAAGAGATCGCAGTCCCCCCTGAAGTCGTTGATCGCATCCATTCCCGCCCAGCCGATCGCGACACCGGTCTGGCCTCTCCTAAACGATCTTCCACAGGTATCCGTAATTATCACGCGGATATCTTTGCCGGAGATCTCACGAACCCTCTCCCTCATCTCTTCGGCAGCCGCCATAGGGTCCGGCGGAAGGATGATGACGTGACCTCTCTCCACGTTCGAGTTGTCGACTCCGGCCCTGACCCCGACATGTCCGCAGCTCATCTTCGAGAGGACAAACGGATATTCGAGCACGATCTCATCGGTCTGGTCGAGGACAACCTGGATGAATCTCTCGTCCTCTCCGCACATTCCGGCGATCTCCTTCGCCTTTTCCGAAGGAACCACTTCATCGAGAGTCCTGATGTGCCCTTTTGATTTTGAATATACCGACGAGGCGATGCAGAGGATATCGCCATCAATTAGATCGATCTTTTTGCAGATCTCTCCCGCGAGATCGTCGCCCGGGTGAAAAACAGGCAGACCCTCGACAGGAAGGACTTCAATACTCATAACCTGATATCAGGGTTTCATGATATTAAATCCGTTCATTTAAATCAGCCGTATCCGGCAGGCAGGGATATTATCTCAGTTAACATCATTCTTCAGGCTAAAACTCATGACGAAAGCGCAGTATTCAGGAAAATGTTTCCACAATATCATCCTGGTGCAGCCATCAAAAATTATTATCGCTCCCAAAATAATAGTATGTTAAAATGAATACAGAATCCATTTCCATGGAGGATATGAAGAAAGAGATCGATACCATCAAAGAGGAGATCAAAAAGATCAAATCGAATATGATCGATCCTGACTCAATTCTCACTGAAGAAGATTATATCTGCCTTCAGGAATACCGGAGAGAAAAGGAGACAGGAAAACTCCTCCGGGAGTCGGAAGTCATTAAAGGACTCGGCCTATAGATGTATCAACTCCGGTTCTCTTCCCGGCCTTTTACATTAAAGAATGTATGATAATTTGGCTGCAATTACCTGCCCGATGACAAAATCTCCCTGAGCTGTGAGTACAGGTCAGGAATATCTTTACGCATCATATCCAGAACCTCTTCAAGATTTACGGAAAAATAACCGTGAATAAGCCTGTCCCGGGTGCCGGCCATCTCCCGCCACGGCAATTCAGGATGAGTGCTGCGAAACTCCGCCGAGACCTGTTTTGCAGCTTCTCCGATAACTTCCAAAGACCTGATAACAGCGTTCTGGTATATCTTATCCGATAAAAATTCATCAGCAGTAATTCTGCCGGAAACACTCATTATTACCTCGCACTGTTCCAGAATATGGGATAAATAAGCCTCATCCCTATGATCCCTGCCCATTATGCACCCGCACCTGCACCATACATGACAACATCTGCCATAACGTAAGGTTTGATATAAGGACTCAGGTATTTTTCAGATACGAGTTCAACCCTCCTTCCGAACAGGTTTTCAAGATATTCGGCAAGATCCAAAAATCTGCGTATTCCGATAGCACCGTGTTTGAAAGTATAAAGCACATCGATATCACTCTCCGGCGTATCCTCTCCCCGGCTTACCGACCCGAAAATACCTATCGTTTCAATATCAAATTCTTTCTGGAGATAAGGCAGCTCACGCTCAAGTTTTCTTAAAACATCTTCACGAATGCTGACATAAGAAGCGCCCATCTGCACAACCTCCATAATCTGAAATCAATATCTGGTTGTTACTGTTTAGATCAGAAATCGTAATAGAGATTTCGTAAATACACCCGGGACATAGCATGGAATTCGGGAGTAAACATACAGAAAGTGTCATGAACATACCGCATATCTCCGTTAGGGGATACTCGCCTATCCCCCGGGCATCCTGTCACCACGAAGATGCCGGGAGGGGGAGGGGTTTTCGAATGCACTCGATGGATATCTGCCCTGAGTCGTTTGATTTGCCCGTACTGGCCTATAATAGTAGTATCAAACGATTTCGGGAAACCACCACCATGGCTCCTCCAAAAAATTTATTATGGCGCATAGAGATTACACATATATAGTGTACCTTATCATCCGCTGTCCCGGCTGCCTGTCATTCACCTACGTGGATAAATACCAGAAGTGGAAGCTATGCCCTATCTGCAGCGAGACGATAAATCCCTCAAAGGTCCAAGTGTACCTGGATGTGGAGACGCCGGGAGAGGCGGAGATCATCGCCCGGCAGCTCCAGAAATACCTGAAGGATAAGAGGAAAAAAGATCTCGACGAGGATGAGATACAGCAGATCAGGGAAGAATATGCAGGCTGGGTCCGCAGTCACCCACCCGTATGAAAAATGATTTTTGATTTATAGCTTATAGCCAGGGCTTTCCGCACCCGGGGCAGATCACAGTAACCTGCCTCCCGCAGTGCGGACAGTACAGCCCGCCTTTGTTTTCAATCAGGGGAGTCCCGCACCTTTTACAGCGCATATCCTCTTCATAACCGCACTTGTGCTTTACCATTGATAAATGATTATTTTTATAAAATAAAATCTTTATCTCAAAAGAGGATCACTCTTCGTCCTGGGCGCCTTCGACAACCCTTGCAACCGTTATCGCACCGTTGGGGCAGGTCTCCTCGCAGGTCTTGCAGCCGGTGCACTTTTCGGGGTGAAGGAATGTCAGGTTTCCTTCCTTTACCCGCATTATGACATCGTCGTTCGAGGATGTCCCTGTCGAGCCGAGCCGCGGGTCTTCTTCCTTGTTCACCGGGCAGGCGACAGCACAGTTCCCGCAACGCATACATTTCGCGTTGTCCACGTGCAGGTGGTATGTTGCAAGGAAGTATGTCTTATCATCCTCATTTCTCTCCAGGATGTCCCCGCTCTTCAAGACATTGTCCGGGCAGGCCTCGACGCAGAGCCCGCAACGGATGCAGTGCCCCTTGTATATCACGGGCGCCCACTTGCCGTCGTCGCCCCTCAGGACTTCTATCGCACCCGGTGAAGGGCAGATCATCATGCACCTCAGTTCATGGGTGCACTCGTTTCCCGTGAGCTCAGGATAGCCCCTGAAATGATCGGGCGTTACAAGCGGAGGAGTCTTTGCGAAGAGGAACTTCCTCCACCATTCTGGCCGGCAGAACTCCTTCAGGTAATAGATTATGGACGAAGTCATCTCTTTCACCTCTCGTTGCACGCGATGCACGGGTCCGAACTGATGAACGTCGCCGTGATGTCGGCCGCGGAATCGATTCCCTTCAGCATGTAATGTCCGCACGCCTCGATGTTCATGATCGACGGGGTCATAATCGCGATCTCGATGATCCGC
>NZ_KN360933.1:36183-39661 GCF_000784355.1 Methanolacinia paynteri
CCTCCGGGAAGTTCGTCGAGGCATCTCCTGATGATCCCGATGCTCTGCATGACCTCCTGGAAACGGATCATAACCCGTGCGTAGTTATCGCACTCGTCGCGGACGATCGGCTCGAACTCCAGCAGCTGATATGTCGGGTGGTTCAGTCTCTCGTCGATCCTAAGACCGCTCGCCCTCGCTGTCGGCCCGACCGCATGAGCGATCCTCGCCTCCTCGGGAGTCAGCAGACCAACACCTTTGCTCCGGAGCGAGATCATTCGTCCGTTCGCAAACATTCCCTGGAATCTTTTGACATCCGATTCGACCTTAAGGAGTGCTGCTCTCAGCTTCGCGGCATCCTCCGGCCTGAAGTCGAACCTCACCCCGCCGGGGATGATGTAGGCGCAGGTCACTCTCGCCCCTGTGAGAAGCTCGATCTGGTCCATGACGGTCTCACGGATATTGAGGAGATACATCGCCAGCGTTTCGTGCTCTATCGTATAGCAGTATGAGTAGTTCGCGAGAATATGCGACTGCATCCGGTCGAGCTCGTTCGCGATGACCCGCAGGTATGCCGCTCTCGGAGAGGGCTCGATTGCCGAGACTCTCTCGACCGTTTCGATGAAGACCATATTGTGAACCACCGAGCAGATCCCGCAGATCCTCTCGGCGAGGAACATGACTTCCTGCCAGGGACGGCCGCACATGATCTTCTCTATGCCCTTCTTGACATAGCCGAGTTCGACCTCGGCGGAGAGAACCCTCTCGCCCATCGTCTCGCATTTTATACGGGCAGGCTCCTTGAAGACCGGGTGGACCGGACCAATCGGGAGCGAAACATCGACGATCTTCTTCATTTCTTCGTCTCCTTCTTCTTCCCCTTCCCTTTCTCCTCGAAGTCTTTGAATACCTCGGGCGCAATGCTGAGGATCGTGCTCACGATCTCCGACGGCCGCGGAGGACAGCCGGGAATCGATGCGGCGATCGGGATATGCTTCGATACCGGCGGGTTCACGTAACTTCCCCGCCTGTTGAAGACGCAGCCCGATATGGGGCAGTTTCCTATGGTTATCGCCGCCTTCGGCTCGGGGATCTTCTCCCAGAGGCTGACGAGTTTGTCGTCCCACTGCTCGCACAGAGCACCTGTAATCAGGAGGATGTCGGCCTCACGGGGGTTGTTGTGGACATATATCCCGTATTGTTCGAGGTCGTACCTCGGCGAGAGGCAGGCGAGAATCTCGATGTCGCAGCCGTTGCACGAACCGACGTTGACGTAGCTCACGTGTAATGATTTGGAACGGACCTTGTTCTTCAGTTTCTGTATAATACTCATCGCCGGATCATCCCCGATATCTCCTTTATTCCGTTCGAGACCGCCGCATCGCGATCCTCTCCCGAATCTATCCTGGCCTGTGCACCGTCGAGCACGGCCTTCGCGTTCTCTTCACCGATAAGCGGAATATAATTCACGAAGAGCATCGCACCGATCTCCCGGTCGAGCTCGGAGTCGTTCACGTCCGCCTTCCACGCATTGTATCTTGCCGGAAGGTTTTCGAGAAGGGACATGTCGAGGTTCTCCATCATGTTCTTCATCAGGGCCGACCGGCTTATCCCGTACTTCTTCGAGAGTTCGTCTACCATCCTCGTATGAAAAGGACTCGAAAGTATCTTCAGCTTCATATTCGTCAGGTCCTTTTCGTAGATGAAATCGGTCATAACAACCCCCCGATCCTGAGAATTCCGTATGCTGCGAAGAGGAGGATGCAGATCCAGACCGCCGCCATCTCGCCCTTCTTCATGGCTTCAGGATTTTTCATCGCAAGCCCCGAGGCAAAGACAGCCAGGAGCACTGCAATCGCGACCGCCTCGGGTATGACCGCCGGATACAGAACCGCCTGCCAGACCGCTATCACGATATAGACTACAGCCCCGGCGACGACGGCCGGACCGATCCACCTTGTCTTTCCGGTCCGCCCGGCCTGCACTGCACTGCTCATAGGATCACCCCTGTAATCACTACATAGATTACGACAAATGCGATTATTAATGCCTGTATCGTCACAGCGTCATACGGAGAGAGCATCGGAGTCAGGGCACAGATGAACGACATCGTCAGCATCAGGACGAGCATCGCGACCAGCATGAGCCACAGCGGGAGAGCACCGATGAAGATCGTAACGAAAGTCGCGAGAAGAACGAATGTCTTTATCGAGAATCCCGTCTCAAGCCCGGCCCTCCATACGCCGAAGTGCTCGGTCTTGTTCCCGCTCACGATCTCCTTCGCCTCGATTATCCCGAACGGATTGTAGGGGAGCTTCGAGAGCACGATCACGTACATCGCGATCGCCATAGGGAACGCCGGGATGATCAGCGGACCGTTCGCAGCCTCGTACGCGGTGATGTCCGAGATCATCAGCGAGCCGGTGATCAGGTATATCGCACCAACCGTCGCAAAGAGCGGGATCTCGGATGCCGCGGATATGACCGACCTTATCGCACCGAACTTCCCGTAGGGCGATCCGGACGAGAGGCCGAGACCGTGCTCGGTTATCTTGTGCAACAGGAATATCGCGAAGAGTATCAGCAGGCTTCCGCCGGTAAGCAGAACATATAATCCGCCGATCCAGATCGCGATCACGACCACGATTATAGTGACGAACATCAGCTGCGATGCGGTCTTCGGAATCCAGGTCTGCTTGAAGGAGAACTTCAGCAGGTGCAGAAACTCCTGCCAGATCGGCGGGCCCGGCCTCGTCTGTATCCTCGCGATGACCTTCCGGTGAATTCCGTGATAGAGCAGGCCGATGAAAACGGCGAGCAGCACATATAGCAGAAACCAAATCATGTCAATAACCTATAAACGGGTAGTCCCCTTCGCGATCTGACGCCTTCCACGTGAGAAATGTCGAGACGACAAACAGCGGGAAGAATATTATCAGCGCCGCAACCATCACGATCTGGTCGATTATCCCCGTCCCCGCAAGGACGGCGGACGCAAGACAGATCAGCCCGGATACAACCATCAGTATCTTCATATTTTTCTTCATAATCCGGCTCTCCATCACATCGATATTATAATCTCAATTACCCTCAGGAACATCAGGAGCGAACTTACGTGGATCATAAGCACGTAGGGCGCCCCGGGTGCTCTCGTTATCTCCGCCTTCGCTACATATACCGGCGCCATTCCCTCGCCGATGACACCAATCACCAGCAGTCCCTTCGCAATTACCGGGACAGTCACCGCCGCTGTGAAAAGCTCCCACATGCTGAGTGTTCCGGTCGTGGCGAGGATTATCGCCGCACCGCCGAAGAGCGGAAGCGTTGCGATCATCGCCAGTATCCCGTACTCGTAGGCGTTGTCGAGGACGTGTTTGTTCTTCACCGACGCAACGATTCCGATGTTGCATATGCCGACCATCGCTGTGAGCAGGGTGAAGTTGAATATGTCGCCGGTCGTAACGCCGGCCATCGCCGCAAGCCCGCAGGAGATCGCCAT